>JAZSGA010000026.1:0-4393 GCA_045532495.1 Eubacteriales bacterium
CTTTTTTGAGTTGCCGCTTCGCTTACTGCCGGTTTTACCGTTGCAGGGACGGGGGGCTGTTTTGCCGGTGCCTGATTTGGTGTGGCAGGCTTGGGATTTGCTGCCTGAGCCGCCGGAACATAAGGCTTTGCTGTTGCAGCAACGGGGGTTGAAGGCTTTCTGATCGGAGCCGAAGGCTTTGCAGTTTCAGCGCTTTGGCGTACGGGAGTGGGCTTGTTTGCAGCGGGTGTAGTGGCAGGCTTTGCAACGGGTGTGGGGGTGGCATTCTGAACACGGGATTGAGGTTGTGGTACAGAAGTTGCCTGCTGCTTCGGAGCAACACCAGAAACCGGAGAAGGCGAAACCTGCTCCTTTGCCTGCTTTGGCGGCTGAGGAGCCACAGACTGCACGGCCGCAAAGGGGTTGGGTGATGAGTGCGGCATAAGGCTTTCGCTGGCAGCGGGCTTGTGGGCAGACTGGGCTGCCTGGGAATCGCTTTTTACTGCGGCTGCCGAGGCTTTGTCGTCATTGCGTTTTTTGATCATCGACATTATGATGTCAATGTCGTCGTTGATGTTGAAGTTATTGTTGTTATTTTCCTGCATTTTATAAAAAACCGTTCCTTTCGTCAAAACCGCATTGGCGGTACAAAAAGAAATATTGTGTTGTCTTTAAAAATCAAAAGTAGATACAGCTGACGATAAACACCAGCGCGCCTGCCCACACAAACGGCGAAGCAAATACCCTTGCAAATACAGATGCAACTCCTGTTTGTTCGGGTAATAGCCTGGGGCAAACAACGGCTTGTCCGTCTTCATACTGTTCACGCTGTTCCTTGGCACTTTCGGAGATATATCTGTTGCGGCATATGTATTCAAGCTCCAATAAAAACCAAAAGAGCAAAAGCAAAGATATTGCCGAAAGAATAAAAATTGCCAAAACTCCGCTTTTTGTTTCGGATGTGATTTTAAATACGGCGTTTTCAAGATAATAGCTTATGAAATTGTTGATAAAATGGAGTATTATTGCCGGAAACACGGAGCGGCATATATATACCACTGTGGCAAGAATAACGCCTGATATAAAATACGAAACAAAATCTGCGGCGGAAAAATGTGACATTGCAAAGAAAAACGATGTAATTATTATTGCACCAAGACCGCCGAAGCTTTTTTCGTACATCGAGAAAGCAATGCCGCGGAAGACAATTTCCTCAAGTATTGCGGGGAGAACTGCGTAGCACAGAATGGCTTCGAAGTAACCGAGCCCGGGCAGAATCGATACGGTCTGCGCCGCCTGGTAACCGAAAATGTAGCATACAATGCTTTTGAATAAAACGGCTGTGGTTAAAAGCAAAAACAATGCGGGGACACAGAATTTGAGTGTACCCTTTTGCATCCTGCGCATCCCGATATTTGCACCTTTGCTTTTTTTGAACAATACAAGAAAAACAATTGATGGAATAAGGAAAGCCGCACAGGAAACAGTAATAAGTGCCATTGCAGCGTTGGTTTCCGGAACGTATCTGCTTATTATAAAAGTTGCCGCCAGCAAAAGAATCAACACGCAAAAGCACATAACTGATGCAGTGTGGTCGGCACGTTTTGTGTTTGTTTCATTATTTTGGAGCATTTACTGCATACACTCCTTTTTCGCTGATAATTACATCCACATGACGATCGTAACGTCCTTTTGGTACTTCGGGCAGCAAAAGCTTGCTGTATACAAGTCCTATGGATACTCCGTCGAAAGTGGAAAGGTATCTGTCATAAAAACCTTTTCCGTAGCCTATTCTGAACCCTTTTTTGTCAAATACCAGTCCGGGCACTATAAGCAGTGAAAAGTTGGAAGGCCTACATTCTTCACATTCGGGCGATGGCTCAAGTATGCCGAAAGTGCGCTCGGTCATCTGCGCCATATCCGTGATGTATCGGAATGTCATGGTGTTGTCGCTGTTGCAGCAAGGATATGCAACCCGTTTGCCGTCCTTGAGAGCGGCGTTGAAAATGGGCAGCGTATCCACCTCATTTCGCACAGAGGCATACAAAAGAACGTCGGTGCTGTGGCGATAGGTTATGGAAGCTGTAAGACGGTCAAATATTTTTTTGTCAAATGCGGCTTTTTGTTCCTGAGGGAAAGCATCACGCACAGCAAGATATTTTTCTCTCATTTCAAGCTTCTGACTACGTATTTCGCTCATAATACCGATGTCCTTTCTTAAAGTAAATGGTTGGATGGCGCAGGAATGTTATGCTCTTGCACAAATGCCGTTTTTTACTTTTTCGGCATCTTTTTCCGAGCGGAGCGCGCTTATAAGCGCAAACGCAAATTGCTCGGAAGCTCCTGCGGCTTCTGCGGTTATTATCTTGCCGTCACACACAACGCTTTGCTTGATGTACTCGGCACCAAAAAGTTCATTTTCCATGGAAGGGTAGCAAACGGCACGTTTTTCGTCAAGGTAGCCGTATTTTGCAAGCAAAGTGGGGGCGGCGCATATGGCGGCGATATATTTGCCGTTTTGGTGCGCGTATTCAAGAGCCTTTTCCACGGTTTTGCTTTTGCCAAGATTCGGCACACCGGGAATTCCGCCCGGAAGTATTACCATTTCCAGATCGCTTTCTGCTGAAAATTCGGATTCTGTTATATCACTCACGACGGGTATTCCGTGGGCACCTGTTACTGTTTTTCCGGTGACACCTACGGTTGTAACTTCAATACCTGCACGGCGGAGATAATCCACCTGGGTAAGAGCTTCGATTTCTTCAAAACCGTCTGCAAGAAAAATATATACCATTTTTTGTCCTTTCTTTTGCGACATATAGCTGATTATATCCCGTTTATGAGGTTTTAACGCATAACGTCGGCTGTTGTCTGTATTATTGTATGAGGTTTTTTTGGTGCATAGAACAAATAAAGTCCGTTAATTCTTTTTAAAAATGTCGGGTGCGTTTGCCATAAATATGTTGTATACTTTTTCGTGAATATCTTCAATGGGCAAAGGCTTGCCGTCTTTACCGCAGGTTATTCTGTTCCAGCCGAGTTTTTCGCAGGCATATATTGCCGCTTCACGGCTTTTGAAAAGATGGGTGCTGTCAAGCTCGTGAATATCCTTTTGCGCTCCCGTATCGTTACAACGCTTTTCGAGCAATGCAAGAGATATTTCGGTGGGCATTTCAAGGTAAATTACGGTGTCGGGGGCAGGAATTCCCATAAGACGGTATTCAAAATCAAACAGCCAGTCAAGAAAATCGTTTTTTTGCTGTTGGTCGGCAATCTTGGAAAGCTGATGCACCGCATTTGCTGTTGTGTAGCGGTTTAAAAGAATAACGTAATCTTCGCTGTCGTACTGTGTTTTCCATCCAGAACGGAAGGAGGCGAATCTGTCAACTGCAAACAACACGCTTGCGGCATAGGCATCGGTATCGTCTGCGCTGTTTCCGAGTTTTCCTTCAAGATACATTTTAACGGGACCGCTGGAAGGGGAATCGTAATCGGGGTAGGATACTTCAAGCACTTTTATACCCATTTTGCGAAGTCTTTCCGCAAGCAAAGCGGTTTGAGTTGCTTTGCCCGAAGCATCGGTGCCGTCAATGGCAACAAGGTATGCCATTATATAACACCGCCGTTCTTTATTATCTCACGAACCTCTGCAGCTCTTCCGCAGGTGAACGAACCTTCGGCACACTTACCGCGCACGCATGAAGGACCAGCGTTTTTGAACAGGGTGGGTGATACTTCTTTTACAAGACCAAGCATTTTGCATGCAAGCTCGCGGATTTCCCACTGAGCTCTTGAACAGCAGCGGAGTGAGAAAAAGTTATAAAGCGAGCGCACATTCATGGTCATAACGATTTTTGTATCGCAGGCGTTGGAAAGCACATAACGGGAATCCTCGTTTGCTTTTTTGGAAGCGGCTGTGGCCGCCTTTTTTTCATCCATACCTGATTTTATGTTGGCTTCGGTGTGCTTTTCGGTGAGTATTCTGTTGAGCTCACGGTAGGTATCGCGGTCATTGTCCATGGCTTTTATAAAAAGCTCACGGGCTTCGGGAATTGCATCTATTTCGGGCGGAATGATGTATACAAAATTTTCTTTGCCCACATAGCGCTAACTCTGCACGCTGAAGGATGCTATTCTGTGCCTTGTTATCTGGGCAAGCAATGAACGGGAAACGCCTTCGATCGCAAAGGTAAAGCTGGCATGCTCCACAGGGCTTTCGTGGCCGAGGGAAGAAAGCATATCAATGAATTTTTCGGTTTTTTCGGGCGTAAGACCTTCGAGTATCTCATCGGTACCCACAGCGGAATAGCACAGCTTGGCTGCGGCGGCGATAAGTTTATCGGGATCGGGTGTATGCGCTATAAGTTCAACTTTCATTTTGCGTCTCCGTTCTTTTTGTCCTTGCCGGAAATTT
>JAZSGA010000235.1:0-16474 GCA_045532495.1 Eubacteriales bacterium
ATTGGAAATCGTGTAACCGTTAACAGCGGTTCGAGGGTTCGAATCCCTCCTTCTCCGCCAGGAACTGACAAGTTTTTCTTGTCAGTTTTTCTTTATCTCCGAAACACAAAACATATCCCCGACTTTTACTAAGTCGGGGATAATTTTTATAAATCAATCATCGCAACATGGGCAACTGTTATTGATAAATGCCCGTGCGGATTTTGCCTCTACAGTTATGGGCGTACCCACATCATATTTTTTGCCGGTAACAAGATCAGTAAAGTCTTTACCGAGATACGAAATATCAGGCACAAAAGTTATATCCTCTTTCGGGAAGAAAGAAACAATCCTGCTGTCAGCATAAACAGCACATCCTGCGGGAGCCATAAATCTTACACCCGAATATTCGAGTATGCTCCTCAACTCCCCAACAGTAACACTGTGTTTTGAAAGCATAATAACGCCACAACTGTTTTGAGCGCATATCACATTGCCTTCCGCATCCCTCAACAAAGCTTTTATTTTTCCGTTATCGCTGATGTAAAATTCGGGCAGTTCTGTGTTTCCGGAATCAATCAGTTCAAAATCACAGTCATAATGCGTTTTCCCGCACAACATAATTTTTGCATTTACTGGGAGCTTGTTACGCAGTACAGAAATATAATCATTATCCGCACAAAGAGGGTGTAATAAGAATAGCACAATCAGTTTCCGAAAAATCCGCATTACCAATATCAAACGAAAACAAAACATCCACAGCGGTTCCCGTAAGCTGTATATTGCGCAAAAGTTCTTCAACATTCCTTATAACCGAAGGATGAGTCATCATTACACTTTTTTCATCAATTATAACAGCAACTCTTGCAATGCTTTTGTGAGACATTCTGCGGATCTTTTCGCTTGCGTTCATAAGAGAGTTTATATTGCACATTATCCCCTCTTCATCAAACCAACCGCCGCCCAGGTCCATGTACCATAAGCCTGAATCGTGAGTTATATTTTTGCACAACTCACGCAGATGCACAGCATAAGTTTCGGATGGTGTGGAAGCATTGTTATTTGTATCACCCACGGTTAGATGAGTACGGTTATCACATTCATCTACCCATAATTTTTTACGATTAATGGAAACTGCAGGAGCCATCTCCCCGCCGGGCTCGCCGGGGCCTGAACGGTAATAGGATTTCGGAGCGGCAAAAAAGTCGATATAAGGACACTCAAGAAGCTTCTGAAACGCAAGATGACCCGAATACGCTGTTCGTTCCATATACATAATATAGCCGTAAAATGCGCCCACAGGCTTATCACAGGAACATGCCTTCACAATTTTTCCAAAGTGGGCCAGAGCGTTTACATTTACATCGCCCATAAAGTTGTCATAATCAATGCTCCAGCGATCAGCTGCATCTTCTTTGTAAAAATCCGTACTGCAGTTAATACTTTTTTCACGCAGATGCGGATGAGGTATAAGGCTATCATTATCCGCTCCCCATGCTATTCTTGCGTTTTCAATACTGCCGTATTTTTCAGCTGCCCATTCAGCAAAGCGGTGTTGATTTGTAATTCCGTAATCGCCAAATTTATTGCTGGCGCGTCCCCACAGCATAGATTCTCCACAGGCACCGTAACATATATGGTATGCAAGTATCTTATCACTGTACTTTGAATTTTCAAGACGCGTTATAAGCTTTTCAAGTGCAACACCGGCATCATAAAGCCACTTTAACGAAGAAAAGCTCTGATTTGATATGACACCGCCCACATTCGGGCGGGTATCTTTCCAGCCGTTTGCATTATAGTATCCTCTTGGAGAGTTATAACCCAGATAGTCGTGCTTGAGCGTACCAACAAGGCTTCTTATTTCTTCAGTGTCTCTTGGACCGTTTTCGTATACGCAAACCTCAGTTGGGTTTTCGCGGCACCAATCAATAGGAACATTGAGCTTGATCCTGGGTATAAAATACTGAACCTTGCCGGATCTGAAAATGCTTTCAAGCACTCTATCACACAGCGAGTAATCATACTTATCTACCCCCACCCATCCGTTATGCAAAATACAAGTGTGTATCTTTACACCACAATCCGAAAAATCATCATGGATGCGTAACTGTTCTGAAAAGTCCTTTGTAAAAACAAGCGGTTCACCGTTTTCATCAGCCATGGGAGGATCATAGCAAAAACCAAGCCTTGACCAGAAAACAGGGTTATTTTTAAGTATCTTGAGTGCTTCTTCTTTATTCATATTAAACTCCGTATTTTATTATTGATTATATATTAATTATACAATGCGTTTTGAGAAAATCAATATCAAATAACACAACTGACTTTAGAATATAAAAACAAAAACGTAGAGTAAACAGAAAAAAAGTAAAATCGACAAGACTCAGATATAACTCTTGTCGATTTTGGTGCGAGTGTTCATAACGTTAAAAAATTAGACGCGAGAACAAAAAATCGCATCACGATGTGACTCGTGACGCGATAATGGCTCCGGCGCCCCGCCGGTGGTCGAGATGACAGGATTCGAACCTGCGGCATCTTGGTCCCAAACCAAGCGCGCTACCATCTGCGCTACATCTCGATACCAAAGTATTTTACCACAATATGTTTGTTTTGTCAAGACAAAAACTTAAAAATTGCGCCTGCCAAAAACAGCAGGCGCAAATATCAGTTTGAATTGTGTGTGCGGAAAGTATCGCAGAAAGTATCTGTGCAGCAATCGGCCTCGTTGCCTTCAACGCTTATATAATCTGCTATACATTCCCTGTTCTCATTATAAATACATTCAGTTGCAAAACATTCAACACCGGCGTTTTCACCAATGGTGTTCATGCAAGTTCTATCCTTGCGGTCTATGCTTTGTTCAAAGCTGTCGCAGCAAGTACAACCATTGTCGACATCGCAATCCTCAACATCAATACGGATCTCTTCCCTTTCGCAATAGCCATCCTCATTATAAACACACTTTTTTGCACTGCATGAAATTTCAGGCATAATATCGCTCTCCTTTCGGTTGGATAACAATATTATGCCTTAGTTAGTTTCAATTATTCAATTGTTTTAAAAACTGAATCAAGTAAAACACATTTTTCGGAATACCATTGCGATATATCCCGAACACTGTATACGGCAGTAAAATCTGCTTTTTCAGGGTATTCTGTAATCTCTGCATCATATGCTTTTTGCGGTATCATGGATACATATGATTCAAAAACAGTGCCTATGTTTTCATCCGAAAGAACGCTTTGACGAAGCGCTCCATATCTCAATGCAATTTTATCAGCAAAGGAAGCGCAAAGCTTATCCCAAAAAGCCACAGATGTGCCGGATATCAGTTTTCCGTCACTGCCAATATAAGGAAGCACAGTTGATTGCGGCAACAAGGCATTACCTTTTTCATCAAGGCCAAAAGTATAAGTAAGGTTATACATGGAAGGTATCCATTTTTTATTGTCAAAGCTCACCCAGTTACAGTACTTAACTGTATTTGAATCTGCACCGAAAGCATAAAGGCATATAAGATAATCTATAGCTGCATCAACATCAAGATATGACGATATTTCTTTTTTAAATTCTTTGTCTGCACTGCCGTCAACAAAATTCATAAATTCGCAGAACTTTTCGGCGGATATTTGTTTTCTATAAACATCGGTCGGCCACACCACAGTGCAAGGAACTGCATTGTCTGAATTACCGTATGTAAAATCAAAGGTGCCAAAATCGGTATACGAATATATCAAAGACTGGTTATGCTCGTCCGTTAGAGAAAAGAGCTCTTCGTTATTGGGTGTGCACAAATTATATATGCCCTTAAAATTTCCGTTTGTATAGAAAAACAAAGGAAAACCAGATTCGGCGCCCAAATGCGGCAGAGCTGCAATATTTTCATCAATACTCTCGCGTGAAGATACCACCTGCCGCCATAATTCTGAAGCCACAAGATTACGAACAGACGATTTATCATAGTATTCTGATTTCAAAGCATATGATCCAACATCGCCTATACTTGGATGCAAATTTGTTTTTACGGGCAAAGAGAATTCGCTGTCCGAGAAAGTTATAATATCATAGTCCTTTTTATAATATTCATTGGATTCGTGCCCATCTATGGAAATATTGCCGAAAAACTCATGTTTAACATCATCAAGTACATACTTTGCTTCAACGGGAATAACTGTTCCCGACGGCGTTCCGTAAATATAAAAGCGGGAAAATTCCGGCAAAGGAGAATACTCGCCATCCTCCTCAACCGCACCGCACAATGAACAGGTGCCATAACGGGCTTCGTTTATTATATCATCGCTCCATGATACAAACTCATGTCCACCCGAAACCGTAACATCTCCGTACTCAACCTCTCCGCAAAGCTTACAGGTACGGTACATATACCCGTCAGTTACGCAATTTATTGCAGAAGTGCACCAATCATCGTAAAAATGTTCATGGCTGCAACCACAAACAAACAATATTCCCACGCAAGCAATTATTGAAAGAAGTATTTTAACATTTTTCATTTTTTATCTCCGGATAAGCATCAGGATAATGCAATTAATCTGTTTTGATACCATTCTACCAAAGCTTTTACTTCATCCGCGGGTGATTTGTATATAGCACCGTAGGTGTTGGCATCTTCTTCATAAACATTCTCGTCAAGAGTAGATACTGCTCTTGTAAATTCCCTTTCGATGTTCTGAGCAGACAATCTTCCCGAAGAAAGTTCTTGTGTTCTTTTTTCTATTCTGTCATAATACTTTGTATAAAATTCATTCCAAAAACCTTGGGTATCAATAGAATAATCAGGATCGGAAAGTGCAACTGTTCCAAACACAGAACCATAAGTGTGTTCGGTATTTGAAGGAATCGGATACCATTTATCACCGTCAGAAGTTACCCAATAAAGCTCGGTAAGTGCCTCTTTGTTTCCTGTAAGCAAAGCAAAAGCATAATAATCTATTATTACATTAAGCTCACATCTTGTTTCTACAAGATTCACGTTGTTCAATAACTCATCAAGAGCGCTTATATGTTCGTTAGTATAATCTTCATCATCAAAAATAGCGGTAAGTTTGTATTTACCATCAAACGAGGTTGTATGCTTAAATACAGATTCAATGCCCGCATCAACATTTTTTTCTGCCAACGTGGAATATGGTATAGACAGTGTATATACACCTGCAAAGCTGTAATCATTTTTAGTGCTCTTAATATACATAAGCATATTATAGCCCGCCATTTCCGTATCATCCGAAACGGAAATAAATTTTGCATACTGCGGATAATTCTCAACAACAAGATCTCGCCATTGCCTGTAAGACACAATTCTGCGCGCACGTGTAAGATCATCGTTGTTAGAATACAAATGAATTTCACTGCAATCGCCGAATGCGCCAAACAACAAGGTATCTCCTTCGGTAAGCTTAAAATCAGTCAGAACATAGCTGTGCTTGGACGTATTTGGCATTTCACCCTGCATCAAGCGTACTTTAGCTGTTCCACCTGCCGTAGAGCCTTGTTTTCCATCGGAAGAAACACCATTTGTATATAAAAACGAAGCAGAAATAGAGTTTTTATCTGTCATACCAACACCTGAACCGGTAAGCTTTAGCGACGGTATAGGCGATTCTTTTGCAGGAAGCTTTATCAGATCAAGTTGCTGTTTACATACAGAACAGCGAAGCTCACGAACACCGGGAGTTGCTGCTGTAGGTTCCTTTTTTGTTATCCAAACACTGTTATGCCCGTTTGGCTCCATTGCCTCAATACAAATCTCTTTGTTGCACAAAACACATCGCTTGAATACACCGCCATCTTTATCACATCCGGGAGCGATCTCATACTCATCTCCGTACACGTGTACAACATATTTCAACACTGTAAAAAGCGCAATCAAGCCTATAATAACAGAAACGGCGATAAGCATTTTTTTCTTACTTATATACAAAACATCACCCCCTTCTATTCTATTAATTATATCACTTAAAAACATTGTTGTCAATCCGTTATGTCGACATATTATATACTCTAACAAAATGGACTTTAGTGATTATCCCTTGTCATACCTGCAAAAACAACCTTTAAAACCATTAAAATGGGCAAAAATACCGTTGAACAACAATTCATCCCACTAAGACTAATCATTCTTTACACAATAAAAATAGAGCCTTGAACCCATAGGCTCAAAGCTCGCAATTACTAAATATGTTTTAATGCTCATTGTTCAATCCAAAAATGCATGTATCTATTATTTTTGAAATTTCTTCTATTGATTTCTTGCAGCCATCTTTAACCCACTCAAAGCTGATTGCATTTATACCATTTAGATAATACATCATTACATATTTTCTGTCCTCTTCAGGATAATGAAATCTATCTAAAATTGGATTAAAAATGTGTTCAAACATTCTTTCATACACTCTATCAAAATCGAAGGATTTTATGTGTGATAATGCAGTCGAGAAAATCTCCTTGTTTTCCCTGATGTATGTTAGATATGGTGTAAGATACTTGCTATTAATAAAATTGAGTTCATCTAAATTGCTGTTTGCCAAATTGAAAGCAATAGATTTTGTATCTGTTGTGAAGTAAGACAAAAAACCATCTAATATATATTGTGTTGTTTCACTAAGCAAATCATAAGTGTTTTCATAATGAAGATAAAAAGTAGAGCGATTTACTCCTGCTTTTTCACATAATTCACTTATGGTTATATATTCAAATGGTTTCTTTTTAAGCAAAGAAATTAATGCAAGGTTCATTTTCTTGGCTGTATTGAAATATTTACTCTCTGATTTATTCATTATTACCACTCCTTGCATTAACTTGTTATATTATTGCTCACTTATTTGACGAGCAAGCTCAACTATCTCATAAGCATACTTTGATTTGCCTTTTTCAAGCATTCTTTTATAAATGGGATAATTGATACCACATCCAATAAAACCTATTATACCTATGATAATACCCAAAATCATACTTACCATACTACTACCTAATACTTGCATAGAAAGACTCATTCCTGTACCTACTATTAAAGAAGAAATGATACCAAAGGAATACGTGAAAATAGTTGCAGGCAATTTTGCCTTGTTATCCAATTTCTTTAAAGCAATTATTTTTGAATTATCTTTTGGTGCATAATCTTTTGCGATTGCTTCTGCTATAATTTTGTCTGTGTTCATTTTAAGAACCCTCCTTTTTTAATTTACAATTTGATTATAATAGGAATAAAGTATAAAATGAACAACAAACTTTTGAAAAAATGTTGAATTAAGGCACTTTCTAAAATTATTATACTACAGACTTAAGTATGAGTAAATAACTTTGGACATAAAAGTAGTTCAAAACCCTACAATCTAAAAATAAAGTTCAACGATAATTTGCAAAAATCAAGAAAACCGTCCGCCCGTTTTCAACGATATACAGGGGAATTCTGAGCAAAAAAATGAGTTTCTGCCCTATATGACAGGGTAAAAACTCAAGTCCGCTTATCTAGAGTATATAAGTCGACATAAAAACAGCTCCGGCAAAACCGGAGCTGCAATTAGCTTATTCGGCACTGGCTTTTTGATAAATTGCCATCCATTTTCCTGATTTGTACCTGCGGTTTATCAGAACGAAGTTAAACCAGCTGTTGATAAGAAGAGATGTCCATATTCCGACAAGACCAAAATCCAAAACTATTCCAAGCAGATATGCCAAAGGTATTCTTACCAGGAACAAAGTACCTGCATTAAGATACAAAGCAAATTGAGTATCGCCCGCCGCACGCAGTGCACCCATAACAACGCCGTTGAGATATCCTGTAATATACTGAACAGCCACTATATAGAATACAGATGTTGCAAGCTTAATGATATACTCTTCACCGGGCTCAGTATAAAATCCGACAATCTGACGGGCAAAAATGCTGACAACAGCTGCCATTGCCAAAGAAACGCCAAGCGATATCTTGCACATGTAGGTTTTATAACGCCTTGCGTTGTCAAACTCATGCGCTCCGATAAACTGACCTATAACAGTATTGGCAGTAACGCTCAATGCTGTGCTTGGAGCAGAAGTAAGACCTGAAATGCTGCTACATATCTGATGAGCTGAAATTACGGTAGTACCAAGCATATTTACTATCTTTACATACAGCATCGAGCCGCAATTCAAAATAAGCGTTTCAACCGCCGATGGTATGCCTATTCTCAGTATTTGAACCACTCTGCGCCACATAAACTTGAATTTGCCGTATTTATGGCGCAACGTAAGATCAGTATCCTTTGACCAAAATACATATGCCAAAGCCCACAAACAGCAAATTATTCGGCTGATAAGTGTAGAATATCCGGCACCTATAACGCCCATGGGCTTGAACCCCAATTTACCGTAAATAAGAATATAGTTACCTGCAACGTTAAGCAAGTTGGAAAATGTATTGTACATCATGGGAACTTTTGAGTACCCTGCTCCGCGCATGGATGCGGTTACGCTGTATGTAAGAGCCTGAAAAGTTGTACCCATAACAAGTATGTTATAATAATCAACTGCAAGCTTGTGCACATCCTCCTCGGCTCCCATGAACCTTACAATTGGTTCGGCCATTAAAGCCCCGAAAACTGTCATTACCAAGCCGGATACAAGGTTGAGTATAAGAGATATCTTTATAACATCCTGAGCATCCTTCTTCTTTTTTGCACCAACATTCCACGCCACAAGAGTTGTTGTACCAACATTAATAGCAGAAAAGATTGACAAAAAAATGCTTAAAGGGTTAGAAGTCAAGCCGATTGCTGCCAATCCGTTAGGATCATATTTACCAACCATCATCATATCTATTACGTTGTACAAAGATGACAGTAAAGTTTCAATAAGAACCGGGAAAAATATTGTGGATATAACAGTTAATCTGCCGGTATCGAATTTAAGGTAGTTTTTTCGAAGCTTGTGCATAATGACACCTCATTTCGGCAACACATTAAATATAATGACCGTGAATTATCTCCATGAGAATCTCATTTCTTACGCATATATTAGCACAGCCAAACAAAAAAGTCAATTGTTTTTTGCACAATCATTTTTATTTTTTTGAGTTTTTTCTGTACAACATTTCGCCATAAAAAAATAAGATTGCAGAACACAAAAAAGTTCTGCAATCTTAACTTTAATCAATCAAAAATCAAAGATGGAAACGTCGATATCATTATCACCGAAACCTTCTTCAAATTCCTGTTCACCGGTATCTACGCTAACTTCGATTTCGGGTTCGGAAACTGTGCCGGGAGCATTTGCTTCAGGTTCTTTTTCGGGTTCGGGCTGAGGATCGTTTTCAGCAACAGGGTCTGTTTTTTCAGGCTCTGGTGTTTTTTCATCGGTGTTTTCTTTTACATCAGCAGATGTCTCGACACTGTTGTCTTCGGTTTTGTTTCCGGACTCAGTGGTTGTGTCGGTTTCATCTGCCGGCTCTTCGGTTTCAGAAGAAGCATCTGTATCGGGAAGCACGTAACCTGTAGGTCTTCCCTGCACCTTTTTACCGAGATAATCAAGCGGAGACCAATCGGTAATTACCGAGTTGAGATCAAGAATAACAACCTCAAAGTTTTCGGGATCAAAGTTTGTCAAAGGAGTAAGATCCTTAACAAGGCTCTGTGTAAGGTCGATATACTTAAGGTTTGTAAGTCCCGAAAGAACACTTACATCATCGATTCCCGCATTATAAGCAAGATTAAGATACTCAAGATTCTTGAGAGCATCAAGCGCAGAAAGATCGTAGATCATGTTACTTGACAAGCTGAGACTTGTAAGATTTGTGAGAGGAGATACAAAAGAAATATCCGTAATATTGTATTCACCATTCTGAACAGAATCAAGAGACAGCTGTGTGAGGCTTGTAAGCTTGGAAATTACAGAAAGATCATCAACGGAGCCTTCGGTTATTTCAAGCTTTTTAAGATTGGGGAAGTTTTCGAGCACCGCATAGTCGGAACATTCAAAATTGGAATTTACCATAAATACTTCAAGTTCTTTACATTCCGAAAGAAAATCAAAACTATCAAAGCTTGTGTAAATAGCACAGAAAGCCTTTAAGCCGGTAAGTTTTTTAAAGCCTTCACGGTCATCAAAGTTCTTATCTTTGATATCGACAGTCTTTATAAGTTTTGCAGCAGCCTCTTCGTCGGGAGTTTCGGAATTCATAATATCATCATAACCCGCAAGCGCAACTGTAACTGTGTTGGTTTCGCTGTAAGTAAGTATTTCAAAAGATTCCACAGATGCGTAATCTTCTGCAGTAATGTCCTCAACATTTTTTTCAAAAACTTGAGAAAATACATGGTCAAAAGCTTCTGTATATTCTTTTTCAGCCTTGTCAGTGCAAGATGAAAAAGTGAGTGCAGAAAAAGCAACTATAGCAGAAGCAAGAAGCAATGCCAAAATTCTTTTCATTGTTGTACACCTTTCAAATGGAATTATTCAGCTGTTGTTTCTTCGGTTTCTGCTTCAGCTTCAGCTTCGGTTTCAGTTTCTGTATCAGCTTCGGCTTCTGTTTCAACTTCTGTTTCAACTTCTGTTTCTACAACGTTGTTTTCAACTGTAGCATCGGTATTGCCTGCAACACCACCTGCAACAACGTAAACAATAGCAGCTGCAACGAGCACAATCAGCGCAATTATTACGTAAAAGCTTGCGCCGCCCTTGTTGTTCTGATTTGCCATAATAAATTACCTCCAAAAATATAATTAAAACCGCAATATACGATTTTGCTGATACTCATTATAACATATAATTGCGAGCATTTCAAGTGTTTTTTCTTTCTACAATATTACATTGATTTTTCTTCTGTTAAAAAATCGGTTTGTATTTACTTTTTTGCATCAATATGCTATTGACATAAAAACTTTACAATGATATACTATTTATATATATGTCGATTTTGGAGGAAATATGGTTTTCAGCGGTATTCCTTTTTTATTTTTCTTTTTGGTTATAACCCTTGTCTTCTATTTTATAGTACCATTTAAATACAAAAATCACATCTTATTGGCGGTAAGCCTTATTTTTTATGCCTGGGGCGAGCCTGTATACATATTTTTGATGATTTTTTCAACATTCATAAGCTGGATAAACGGCATTGCATTGCTCAAACACCCTGAACGCAACAAGCTGTATATGCTTTGTTCGGTTATCATCAACCTTATGATCCTCGGCTTTTTCAAATACGCCCCCATGTTTGTGGATACCGTAAATTCGTTGCTGTCGGTTTCTATCCCCCTGCCGCAACTTTCTCTGCCCATAGGAATAAGCTTTTACACTTTCCAGACAATGAGCTACAATATTGATGTGTACCGCGGTGATATTAAACCGGAAAAAAACTTTTTTACCCTGATGACATACATTTCAATGTTCCCTCAGCTGATTGCAGGGCCAATTGTACGCTACGAAGCCATTCAGGCCGAAATGACAGAAAGAACAATTTCTTTCACAAAATTTTCGGATGGTATGATTGTTTTCCTGCACGGTCTTTTCAAAAAGGTACTTCTTGCAAACACCATAGGCGAGCTTTTTGACGAAATTACAGCCTTGCCCGTTTCCGAACAAAGTCTGCTTACACTGTGGCTTGGAATAATTGCATATTATTTCCACATATACTTTGACTTCTGTGGCTACTCCGATATGGCAGTTGGTATGGGTAAAATGCTTGGTTTCACCTTCCTTGACAACTTCAACTACCCCATGAGTGCCACATCGGTTTCTGATTTTTGGCGCAGATGGCACATGTCTCTTACCACCTGGTTCCGCGATTATGTTTACATTCCGCTTGGCGGTTCCCGCTGCTCAGCAGCAAAAAACATACGCAACCTGCTTATTGTATGGATGCTAACGGGTTTCTGGCACGGTGCAAAATGGAACTTTGTTGTATGGGGTCTGTATTTTGGCATTATTCTCATTATCGAAAAGCACTTGCTAAAAGGTTTCTTTGACAAAAAAGCAAAATTCTTAGGTCATATCTACACAACCATACTTGTTACAGTTGGTTGGGCCATATTCAGCCTTGAAGATTTCACTTTAATGGCAACATACATAAAGCATATGTTTGTAAATTCCAAATTAATAGACACAACATTTACATACTATCTTATGCCGTATCTTCCGATACTTGTCATCGCTTTGATATTTGCTTTGCCCACATACCCTGCGATAAAAAGAAAATTAACAGTCATAAATTCAAATGCTGTTAACTGTGCTGTGGGAGTTGCTTCAGTACCCGTATACTGTTTGCTGACTCTGCTGGCTGTAGCAATGCTGGTGGGCAACGACTACAACCCGTTCTTATATTTCAGATTCTGAGAAAGGAGAAGTTATGGACATATATAAAAGAATAATAACCGTTATCATTTGCGTATCAACGCTATGTTTATCTTTGATGTTTGTTTTTGGCAAAAAGCGCGACTTTCTTGAAAATGAAAATCGAACACCAGCAAAGTTTCCCGAACTGACAGTGGATTCATTGATAGACGGCAAATTCACATCCGAACTTGAAGAATATATGAAAGACCACTTCCCTTTCAGAGACAATATGATGAAGATCAAAACCGGATCGCAGCTTTTCAGCGGATACAAACGCATAGACGGAACATTTATATCAGACGAAAGACTATTTCAGGAAGTTAAAAATCCCGACAAAACAAGAATAACCAAAAGCGCAAACAAACTTATAGATGCCATTGATAATAAAAACATAAAGTCAACCGTAATTCTTATTCCGTCGGCAACAGAAATTTATCCCGAAGACTTGCCTTATCATTCCCCGGTAATAGATCAGTCCGCTGTAATAGATGACATTCTTGCCGATATCAACTGCACTTTTCCGATAAATCCCACAGAGCACCTTATATCAGCTAAAGCAACAGGAAATGTATTTTATCTTTCGGATCATCACTGGACAAGCCATGCAGCTCTTTCTGTTTACATAAAATACTGCGAAACCGTTGGTATTGAACACATCAACTATGACCAATATCAAAAGCAAACTGTTACAGATAGTTTTAAAGGTACCCTTTATTCACGTGTTCCCAATAACAAATACATTGATAGCATAGACGTTTACTGTTCGCCCGAAGTTTCTTTCACAGCATCGTATGCCAACAGTGCAATGGATGAACTTACAGAAACTGAATATTTTGTTTCCGAAAAGCTTTTAGATAAAGACAAATACTGTTATTTCGGCGGCGGCAATCCGCCAATAACCGTGTTGGAAAACAGCTCATCTGACACAGATGAGGAAATTGTAATTGTAAAAGACAGCTTTGCAAATTGCTTTGCTCCGTACCTTGCAGAGCACTTTAAAAAGGTTCACATAATAGATCCCAGATATTACAAAGGAAAACGTATCAGTGAATACATAAACGAAAATTCCGCTGTAACACACTTGCTGATAATGTTCGGACTTAACTCACTGAATGATAACAGCGGCGTCTCCACAATGTCATAAATAAAGCCCGGTTAAAACCGGGCTTTAATTTTACATAAAATAATCGGTGCCCATATACGGGCACCGATTTTATATTTACTTGTTATACTGTTCAAAAGGTTCCTTTTCGGGATCAATAACGATAACAACTGCGTTTTTATCGCCCCACTTGTTGGATATCTGTTCAGCAGCATCATAATCGCATGTAACAGTAACACCCTTAAGGTTGCCAAGGCGTTTGCCAAGAGTCTGAATATAAATATTCTTATCATCAACCTCGGTGGAGTTTGCCGGCAAATGAAGCAGATTACCAGCACAACGGTCGAATATGTTATATTCGGTAAGCTGATTTTTGTTTTCATCAAGGCTGGAACCGCAATACAGCTGTGCACTGGTCTGACGGAATCTTACAATAGATCCCCAACCGTAACCGCCAAAGCGGCAAATGTTGTATGCGGTATACACTCCATCGGTAAGACGCTTATCGTTGCCAACTTTGCCTTCGGGAGAGTTATAGAATTCTATACCCCAATGTACATATTCTATAAGGTTGCCACTGTATCTGATGTTACGCTGATAACGTGTACCCGCGCCCTTGGAACACTGATGAGTTACGCCGGTATCGTACAGCTGATACATCCAGTTATCGTCAAGATAATATCCGTCACATGTACCTGTTTCTATGGCGTTACCGTAGTTTACGGGGTTAATATTTTCAGAGAAAAATCTTACAGTAAGCACCGATCCACCAAGCCACGAGAAAACACAGTTACGTACGGTAAAGTTCTCTGCACCGTTTACACCGATAGCGTGGGCACCTGTAAACTTAAACGCCAGGTTTTCCATAACAACATTAACAGGTGTACCGTCTACGATATCAAATTTTTCACCGATTTCGATGGATTTGAATCGCTTACCGGGATTGCCCTCTGTGGAGTAAACATAAAGCTTGCAGGGAGTGTTGATATCATCATCGGTAACAAACTCCGAATAGAACTGAAGGTCCTTATTCATATCTTCAACGCCCTTAAAGCCTGCAATGTACTTGTTCATTATGAGGCCGTACTTTTCATCATAACTTGCTGCACTGTAATCGAAAAGATCGTGGTCAAAACCAATAACACCAACATTGGTGAGAAGCTCTGTGCACACATAAACATTTGGATACTCGGTTTCCTGCCACAATGCTTCATCGGCGTAGTTGCGCTTGGACTGCATAAGCAAAGGTTTATCACCCGTACCATAAGCACCGTAGCTTACATTATTGGACACTACAAGCTGTCCGCGATAAATGCCGCCACGTTCAAAGAGAACAACTGCATTGCGAAGGAAACGGAACTTCGAAAGGCCGGAAAGAGTTTTGATGGGAGTATCGATAGAAAGGCCATCGTTTTCATCGCTACCGTTCTTTTCGGAAATATATATTACTTTTTTGCCCGTTGTATCAAGAGTATCAGGTGCACTTAAAATGTTCTTCTTAACCTGCTCCGAAATAGTGTCAACGCCGTCGCGGATAGCCTGAGCACTGAGCTTGGAGCTCTGCTCATAAAGACCAATAACGTAATCCTTGGTGGTTGTGCCGGTGAGTTCATATTTATCGGAAGCTGTATTTTTTGTCCAGGAAACGTTTACAGGGTTGCATGCGGCAAGAATCTGACCGTTTGCCCAATGACCTGCTATATCACCAAAATTGTTTGTACCTGCGTTTCCGTTAGGGACGCGTCCGAGCAAGCGGTTAACCATTGTAACAACTTCCGCACGAGTGATGTTATTGGACGGACGGAAAGAACCGTCTTCATAACCCGAAACAATGCCGTTGGAAACAGCATACATTATTGCGCCTGCATATTTGTGATTAGAAGGCACATCGACAAAATTACGGAGTTTCATTGATGCAGGAGTACCTGAAAAAGCTGACATTTCATATATAAGCTGTGTAAATTCAGCTCGTGTGATAAGCTCATTGGGAGCGATCTTAAGTCCGTAATCAAGCGAAATGAGGTCGAGATATCCAAGCTTTTCAAAGAATCCGATGTAAGATTCATACCATGCACCGTCTTCAACATCGGCAAAATCGGATTTTATATGACCTTTGATATAGTTTTCGTCAACAAGAAGTCTTGAAAGAAGTGTAATGGCTTCTGCTCTTGTCATGTTGTTCTGGGGGCGGAATGTGTTATCCTCGTAACCTGCAACATAGTTGGAATTCTCGTTGAGGGCAAGGGTGATTACTTGTGCAACGGATATTTCGTTATTTGCTTTATTAAGGGTGTATAAGGAATCTTGCGCAGTTACCTTTTCACCGTTAAGTGTAATTTCGGTTGCAGGGATACCGTATTCATCCGTTATAAAGAATTTAACGGAATCGCCCTGGAACTTTGGCTCACACTTACCATCTGCAATCTTAATAACATAATCCGCAGATCCCGCAGGAACAGCCACATTTACAGAAGGATCAAGAATTACAACTGTTTTTCCGCTAATCTTTTTTGTGCCTGCTTTAATGGCGTTAATTTCGCCGCCGTTTATTGCAAGAACTATATTTCCGTTTACAACAGCATTAGCGGAAGCTCCAAGTTCGATTTCTGCAATCTTGCCGCCGTTGATCTCAGCAAATACATTGCCGTTAACGGTACCGTCCAAAGATCCTGCAACGATCTTCTGCACATCGCCGCCGTTTATAACAAGTCTGGTATCACCTGTGGTAGTGCCGTTGCCGCTGTTACCCGCAACAGCAAGTGCAACCACGCCGCCCTCAAGGAAAGCACGTGTGTTTCCGCTTACGTTATGGGAATTTACAGATCCTGCTGTTATAACGGAATAATTACCGTCGGTAAGAGCAAATGTAGCTCCATCTGAAGCGCTTCCGGGTGCAACGCTCGGAGGGTTGTGGTACGTTGTAATATGGTCGCCTGTTTCGACATATTTAATTGTATGATAGGTATCAAAATTGTTGAATGTAGTAAGAGAATAACCGTTTGTCAGGATATAAGCTCCCTCATCGGTTTTGATATTTACGTTACCGAATCCGAGGTTTCCTTC
>JAZSGA010000078.1:0-6754 GCA_045532495.1 Eubacteriales bacterium
GTTTTGAACGGCCCGTTACCATATCCGTTTATTTCGGGTGAAAGACCGTTATATTTTGTGTCATCGCCGTTTTTCTGTGAAACATAGATGGTTGAAGAATTGTTGTAGCTGTACATAGTGATTCTCCTTTAAATAAAGAATGCCGCGCAGGCAAGAAGTATGGGGATAACAGGAGGTTTTTCGTGCTCAAAAACAAGCGCTATCAGTGCCGAAGATATTATGCCTATTGCGCCTGATATGGGAACATAAAGATTTATGGCATCGCCCGCAAGGATCCATATTTGAAGCAATGAGCACATATTTGCCGATACCGTTGAAACAACTATCATAAGATATTTGAATGTTGTTTTTTCGCCATGTGAAATAAATGCTTTTGCCGGATTACCTTTGTTGATAACAATTATTGCCAAAAGTGAAAAAGCGCAGATAAATATGTTTGTAATGAAGAAAAAGGAATTCTCATCCGTAACATTTTTATTCCCGGCAAAGCTTTTGGAGATAACCGTGGCAAGCACTTCGACCAGAGCGGTGCCGATACACAGCAGTATTCCTTTGAAAGTTACGCTTTTTTCGCTTTTTAATTTCTTTTTCAGCGATAAATACATAAAAAGCGAGCAAAGGATCATTATTAAAAACCTTATGATTGCCCGAATATCCACATTTTCATCATACAAAAGTATGCCGAATATGTAAGACAGCGTGAGCTTCAGCGTGGATGAAAAAACGCCCGCTTCTGCCACTCCCATAAATCTATACACGGGCAGCGAACAATAATATCCGCATATTACCACCAACGCAAAGATACCGCTGTATAAAAGTGTTATGCCGTTCAGCTTAATACAAAAGCCCGATATTGCATAAAAGAACAGCGAAGCCACACACCCGGTAACAATGGCATATATAAACAGCTCCGCATAGCTTTTTAGATTTCTTGCATATTTTTGATTGGCATAAGTTGCGGATGTATTGAATACGAAGGTGGCGAGATAGTATATAAAATTCATATTGCCACTCCCTTTGTTAGCTGAATTTTAACACAAATATCAAGAAATATCAAGTCATTCCAGCTATAATTATAGTCAAATATTAACATCGGGAGATAAAAATGTATTCCTTTTCAATCGGTGATATCATATCAAACGAAGTTTTTCTTTCTTTTGAAAAGCACACAAACGTAAAATGCGTTTCTCACATACACCGCAGCCTTGAAATTGTATTTGTAACTGATGGCACCGTGGAGCTGACAGTTTCGGGCAAAATACGTATAATAGAAAAGGGCATGGCAACTATCGTTATGCCCTTTGAAAGCCATTCTTTTTACACGGACGAAAATATTGGAAGCAAATGCTGTGTTATGGTTTTTTCGTCCGATGCAGCGCCACATTTTTATGACAGAATAAAAGCTTTTTATCCGCAAAAACCCATATGTCGGCTCCCTGATGCGTTGCTGGAATACTGCTCTGAAAATTTTCCTGCCTATGAAAGCTGCGATGCTGTAAGCGCTTGCTCGATAATATATCCCATCGCAAAGGTGATGCTTGCGGAATGTGAGTTTGCGCCGTCATCAAACTGCATTGCCGATACCTTTGTTTCCGCATTGGCATTTATATCCGAGCATTATGCGGAGGATCTTTCTTTGCAAACGGTTTCGGATGCTCTTGGAATACACAAAGTTCATTTAAGCAGGTTGTTTAAAAGCTGTTCGGGCATACATTTTATAGACTATCTTAATGCTGTGAGGTGCTCCAACGCCCTTTCGGAAATAAAAAAGTATTATCCGGATATGAATATTTCCGAGATAGCTTTTTCCTCTGGCTTTGGAAGTATACGCAGCTTCAACAGGGTTTTTAAAGATATATACGGGATAACTCCATCTGACTATATAGCGAATAATTTATAAAAATCTCCCGCAGCAATGCGGGAGATTTTTTATGCAATTATATCAGTTAACATTTATAAACAGCACATTTCCGCGCGCATCTGTCTCGTGGCAGCCCTTAAGTGCATAAACCGGTATCTTTGCAGAAATGGTGTTGCCGTTTTTATCGGTGTATGATCCTGAAAGCTCGGATTTTTTATCCACATGACCGTGACCATTGAAACAGCCTTTTATAACATCGGCATTTTTTGTTACAATGTCGTACATTCTGCCGTTTGCCATAAAGGATTTATCAAGACTCGAAAGTGCCACATGGTGGAAGAACAGAATAACGTATCCGTTTTTGCGGGCATAGGCTATATCCTTTTCAAGCTTGTCGCACTTATCATCGGTGAAGTAGTATACCGATTCACCAAAGGCAACCTGGCGTGCGTTATCAGCGGTTACGATAAGCACTTTGTCACCCACAAGGCGTGAATAGTAATCGGGATCGTGTGGCCACATTGCATCCACCTTGGCTTTTACGTCATCAAATGTGCCGGAACCGGGGTAGAAGTATTCGTGGTTGCCAAGCACGGCAATTACATCGGGGTAAATATCCCACACAGTCTGCTTAAGAAGGTTCATATTGGCAGAAGAGGAAGCTGATTCCACATTGTCACCGCAAAGAACTATCTGGTCGGCAAAGCTTGCACATTTCATGGCTTTTACAAGAGCATCGGTCTGTTCGGGTTTGTTTGTGTTAAGATGGCTGTCGGTTATCATGGCGATCTGAACAGGTCTGCCCGAATCACTTCCGCTTTCAATTGTAAGCTCTCTTACATCCACGCCGCTGGAATTTACCGTGTAGGCTGTGGGGTAGTGGCTGTTGGCGTAGGGTGTTGTGCCCTCGCCAAAGTAGGTGTTTTTCCAAGCGGAAATGATTTCTTCAAAGGCCGCCTTATCGGTATCGTTGATGGGGGTGTTGTTACGCACAACTTTTACAAGTCCCGATGAGCGCGGCGCTGAATAAAGCATGTATTCGTATCCGTTGGAGGTTTCGCATATTGCATATGCGCGCACGGAATAATTGCGGTTGTAATTTTCGGGTTTTATTCCTATAATGCAGGCGGTATATTGTTCACCGTTTTCCGTTGTGGCAAATATATTTTTGGCTTTGACATCTGCTGATTTATATTCTTTCTCGTTGTGTGTATATATACCGCCTTTAACAAGTTCGCCCGATCCGAGATACTGTGTGGGCAGTACCACGGCACCGTATTCCTTGATTATAAACTTGTTTTTGAAGGTGTTATCCTTGTTTATTATAAATCTCAAGCCCTGGGAAACCGAAGAATTTGCCACTCGTATCTGAACACCGGTAACACCGAATTCGTCGGACTCGGGATTGTATTCCTGATAGCGTGCCTTTAAAACGCTTCCGGCGGAAACAACAGAGCCGTTTTCGGGAGCCTCATTGGTATCGCCGTAATACCAGCCGGTGAAGATAGCGTTTGTTCTGCCTTTGCGGTAAAGATATTCGTCAAAGGTAAAAGCCATATCCTTTAATACGGTTATCACATCGCCGTCGTTGGTGTAGTAATCGGTATCTGATACGGTTATGTTGTAGCTGCCGTCGGGAAGTCCTATGCTGCCGCCCTTTGATGAATAGTAAATTTTGCCGTCGGATGTGTTTTGTGCACATGCGGTAACATCAGTAAGCACATTGTAAATATTATCGGTATCGGTGGGCTCTATAATTACATTTTTTGCGCAGGTAAATATCATGCTGTTACCTGTAAACTGTGTTTCGGCTTTGTTATCAAGCTCCAGCGTTATACCATTGTTTTTGAAAATTCTGTAATCGCCCGAAACCTTTGTGGTAGCGTTGGAACTGTTGGTGTAATAGCTGTTTACAGCACCGCTCTTATAAATAATATCCACATCGCAAAGCTTTGCACCGCTGCCGCCAAGGATTATGGAATCTACGGTGGAACCGTCAATTGTAACGGAAAGCTTTCCGGTTATGGAAGCGGACGCGTTGTGACCGAGGTAAAGTGTGCCCACAGTACAATCCGCACCGAGATAAATGGAGGTGTTTTCTGCTGCAGCACCGTACTTGCCTGCGGTTATTGTCAGTACCGAGTTGCCCGTTGTGCCCTGTATGTAACCTATTTTGCCCTCAAGGCGCAGGCTGTAATTGTTGGTGTATAGCGATTTGTAATGGTGGGCACGGAATGAAATGTTTTTGAAGATTGCATTGCCCTTAAGGTCAAGTCTTGCGGTGGTGCTGTTGGCATCGGAGGATTCCGAATAGTCGATTATCTGTGTATTAACAGCATTCGCACTAAGACCTTCAAAGGTAATTGTTCCGTTGTAATCGGGCACGTTGCAGGTGGAGGCATTTGTGCTCCAGTAAACGGTATCCATTATTATAATTTTACCGTCGGAATTTTTGCCAATGGCATTTACTGCCGCTGTAAGTGTTTTAAAGGGAGCGACGGCGGATGTGCCCGGGTTGTCATCGCTGCCAGAGGATGACACATAATAGGGATTAACGTTTTTTTTGTCGGTAAAGATTGCCTTTGCATGACCTGCGGTTACAAGCTGCCATTTTTCAAAGTACATTCCTTCGGGTGCTGTAGGGTAGGGTATATAGTTTATGCCTTCGCCCTTTGCTTGATAAAGTTTGAATGTACCTGCCGAAGCCGAAAGTTTTCCGGAAACAGAATAATGTAAGTCTGTACCTGATATGGCATAAATGTATGTGCTGTCGGATACATTCAATGTGCCGTCGGGGGCAAGGGTGATTTCAATGTTTTCGGTGAGGTTTTCAATGTCGGCAAGCTGTGCACCGGGGAAATCGCTTGCTGATACAGCAAGCTGCGTACCGTTGCGGTAAACTGTTATTCTGCCTGTTGCAGGCACAGTACCTGCGGTAACATTTTCCACATTTCCGGAGTGGTAAGCCACGGTAACACCGTTTGCTGCCTTTGTTTTTGAACCGAGTTCAAGAGTGCCGATCTGCGCACCGCAGATATTGATAAACGCATTTGTTGCACCGTCTGCCAAGGAAACACATTCAAAGCTTCCGCCACGGGCAATTATTTTGCCGCCTGCGATGATTGAAACATTGCCGTTTGTTTTTACATTTTCGGTAAATTCAACTGTGTGGCTGCCGGTGCTGACTGCCATGTCTGTAAGTGTTACGTTATCAAATACCGTGTTGCCTGCCGCATTTATATCGGATGAGAATGTACCTGCACGGAAAGTTATCTGCTTTGTGTGAGCGGGTGTATTGATGTAAGCGACATTGCCAGATATGTGCACGGTGGCATTTTCGCAGTTGGATTTATTTGCTGTTTCCACAGCTTTGGCGATTGTCGCAAAAGCTGTATCAAGAGTAAGTCCGTTTTTGCTGTCGCTGCCGGTTTCGCTTACATAGAAGTAGCTTGCATCCTGCGCACTGCAATATGTGGCAGTAAGAGCAAGATCTCCGGAAACGGTTATAACATCACCTTCATGGTAAAGCTTGTCCTCGCTTGCCCAGCCTGCAAAAACTTTGCCTGATTCGGGAGTAAAGGGGCATGCGGGAACTGTAAATTCAGTTCCGTTTTTATGTTCTTCGGTGATGTTGTCTGTGCCTGTTAAGCCCGATGCGAGCGTGATTACCGAAACAAGATCTGCCTTTGATGCAAAGGTTACTGTTTGCAACTTGTTTGATTCTGTAACGGTGTAATATCCTGCGGCGTTCTTTTCAAGCATAACCCCGTTTATTGCGGGTACATGTCCTTCTGTTTCGGGCTGTGCGGTAAAGCCGAGGAATTTGCCCACTTCGCCGCCCGATGATTTTTCAAATACCGGAGTGAGTGTGCCGTTTTCAGTTGCAAGGTAATAATCTATAACCGTTGCATTTACGGTAAGTGTAACCTTGGAGTTGGAATCGATAAGGGTTTTATCTTTAAGGATAATAAATACTTTGTTGCGGTTTTGCTGAAGGTTTCCGTCTGCAACGGTAAGCTTTATTGTGTTGCCGCTTTCCTGTATCTTTTGTCCGTCAACGGTAAGTACCAGGTTTCCAAACGATGCCATGCCTTCGCTGATGGCGCCGGAGGAGCCCATTTTTAGTGTGCGGTTTATGTTGCCGCCGTTTATATTGAAGAA
Organism: Eubacteriales bacterium; assembly: GCA_045532495.1. GTDB lineage: Bacteria > Bacillota > Clostridia > Oscillospirales > CAG-382 > UMGS1052. The sequence goes on from JAZSGA010000078.1 coordinate 6,023, forward strand.
AATGTTGCCGTTTATAACACCGTTTGCAATATTTCCCATGGCGAATGTTCCGCCCGATGCCAGCGTTGCACCGTTGAAGTTGTAGTAAACATCGCCGTTAAGTGTGGCAAAGCCCGTGGAGCTGTTGCGCATACCGCCGTAAACACTTGTAAATATACCTGAATTGAAATTGTATACCGCATCACCGTTTGAAGTGAAGTTTGAGGTGGTGCCGCCTATATAGCCTGCAATGGAGCCGGTATCGGAATATTTTACGTTGGGTGAATTGAAATTGAATGTGCCGATGCTTGAGGCATTGTACGAGCCGATATACATTTGCAGATATTGGTTGCGGTCGGCACGGTATCCGTCAGCATAAAGGCATCCTGCGCCAAAGGTTATGCTTCCGCCGTTGGGGCATATCCAGTCCTCGGTGGTGGTGCCGTCCTGATGCTTTACGGTTATATCGTCAAATATGATATCTATGCCTGCGGTGGGTATAAATGAAGCTGTGGCGTTTTTGAATTCCACCGTGTTGCCGGTGGCGTTTTTGCCATATCCGCAGAAAGTAAGTGTGCCGCTTATTGCGGATGTGTTGGGCTTTGCGGGAAGAACAATACTGCCTTCAACAAAAATTGTGCCTCCGTCTTTGCCTATTGCGGCAATGGCAGCTTCCGCTGTGGTGTATACTGTTCCCGTGTAGCCGTCAATTACGCCGTCGGTGCTGAGGTATACTTTATCACCGGGCAAAGA
>JAZSGA010000208.1:0-3822 GCA_045532495.1 Eubacteriales bacterium
GAAGAAAGCGCGAAGTAATTTATATTGAACATTAAAAACCTCCGTGTTTCACAAAGAAGCACGGAGGTTTTATCTGTGATCGGTGAAAATAAATTGTTATTGACAAAAGATTTGCCTCGTGTTATACTAATCGCAAACAAAAGTTTTTGATGCTTTTGATATTTTGTGAATGACAGCTGAGGTGGCGTTATGTTTATATATTTTCATTGCTATATGCCCGAAACATGGGATGCTCAGGTGAAAGCGGGATTGGTGCGTAATGGTGACGGCATTCGTTTTTCCCAGTCGCTGGACATTGAGGAAAGGCTTAAATTCAATAATCTTGCAAGGATAGGCGGAGAGCTTTACAACTATGTGAAGGAGCACCGTTGCCCGTTTTACATTGACCGTTTGCAGGGGGGATGTTTTCTTGAAGAATATCCATATGACATGGAGCTTGCAGACGAATACCGCTCTGTTTTAGGTGACAAATTCTGGGGCTTTCAGATGCATGAATGGATTTCCAATTTCCGTTCGGATCTTTTGAAAATCACATCAAACAATTGCCCCGAATGGACCGAAAAAGCGATTACCGAAACCATTCATCGTGCCTATCCGTTTGAGCACACCTTTCTTGAGGCGATGAATGCAAAGGAATATGCCGCACTTGGCGGTGTGCCTGAAAATTATTCCGAGCACCTGAAGATTTTATATGATTTGTTTGCAAGGCGTCAGGAGTATGTCGGGGGAGATGTTCTTCCGTGTGACAGCTGGCTTGCGGCACCAAAGCTTGAGATTGAATTGGGAGCGAAGCGTCTGATGCCCGAAATCGGCGGACAGACAAGGAATACACGCATTCAGCTTGCTTATGCGCGCGGTATGGCCCGTTCTGCGGGCATTCCTTTCGGTGCATACTACGAACCGTGGGAAATGAAAACACTTACTGCGTGCTGTTATCACCGTGAAGGCAAAAACGAGTGGAACGTTTCTGCCGAAAGCTTCCCGTTTCAGGCAACGGGCGAAAACGGCGGCTCTTCCCGTTCGCTGCAAATGCGTCTGCATCTGTATGCCTATATGGCGGGGGCATCGTTTATGGCAGAAGAATGGGGTATGTGCAACACCTTTTACGATTGGAAGGATTTTGAACTGTCGCCGTACGGCAAGGTCAAGAAGGATTTTCTTGATTTTGTTGACCGTCACCCCGACATCGGAAAGCCTATAACTCCTGTTGCTGTGGTTCTTCCGAAGGATATGCCTGTGCTTGATATAAACCTTTCTGCCGATTCATATCTTGAATATGCGGTTGAAGGCCGTTTTGCGAAAGTGGTTTCGGATGTATATGAGGCGATGAGCCGTCTGTTTGTTGATTCTGCGCCTATGATTGGTACCGAGACGGAAAATCTTCGCAACCATATAACTCCCGATGCTATAGACATTATTCACGAGGACAGCCCGACTGTAAACGAATACAAGATTCTTGTCGATTGTACGGGAAACCCCGAATTTGCCGCATTGCACAAGGACCGCATCAAGCCTCTTCGGGATGTAAGAAGGCTGATGAACGAGCTTCTTCCCGTACAGCTTGACGGAGGCGCATCGATGCAGATTACAAAGAATGATACGACGGGTGACAGGTATGTATTGCTGATGAACAACAGCGGAGTCGTGCGCACGGTTGAAGACGGTGAAGCCTTGATGCCGGAGGGCGAAATCTGTGTCGGTCTGACAACAGAGGAAGGCGTTTCGCTGTGCTGTCTTGAAGGAAACGGCTCTGTTGTTAAGGTGGGCGAAAGCACTTACAAGGTTACACTTCCCTCGGGAGGATGGCTTTTCGCAAAGCTGTGAATATAAAGCTTTGATTTTCAAGGCTTTTGGGCTTTTTTGACGCTTCCTTAAAGCATCGGAAAGATCCGATTACTGAAATTTAATAACAAAAAAGTCGGACACATCATTTGGTTTTTTTCCCTTGTGATGTGTCCAATATTTTTTTGCATATAAGGGGGGTCGTATTCCACATTATCTCCAAAACATTCTCTTGCAATTAAAAGTAAAGTGTGATATAATATCCCCAAAATATTATTAGGATTTTTTATAAGGAGACATTATGAACCGTTTCACAGCAAAACATTCATTGCGTTTTTCGGATAACGGCACTTTCAAGGTGCTTATGATGTCAGATATACAGGAATCAGCAAATTACGATGAGCGTTCTTTGAAATCTGTATGCGCCCTTCTTGACAGCGCAAAACCGGACCTTGTTATCCTCGGTGGCGACAATTGCTATGGTCCCGAGATACATTCCGTGGATGACCTGAAGGCGTTTCTTGATATTTTTATCGCTCCAATGGAGGAAAGGCATATTCCTTTTGCACATGTTTTCGGTAACCACGATCATGATGTTCCTTGTGATATTTCAAAACAGCAGGAAATGTATGAAAGCTACTCCATGTGCGTTTCGTCTCACACCGACAGCTCGGTTCACGGCAAATCAAACTTTGTGCTTCCGATATACGACAGAAGTGGCAAAGAGGTTGTATTCAACGTATGGGGCATGGATACGAATAATCTGGCAGATGAACTCGATGACCTTGTTCCTGATTGTGATATGACATCATCCGCGCAGCTCCCGAACAACACCTTAAGCGTAGGCAGATGGAGCACCTTGTATTTTGATCAGCTTATGTGGTACAACAATACTTCCTGCGAAATCGAAAAGAAATGCGGCAAAAAAATTCCCGGTCTTTTGTGTATGCATATTGCTCCTCACGAATATACCATGGCGGCGGCAAACCCCGAAAAATGCGTTAAGTACGGTCATTTTGACGAAAAACTTGATGCAGCTTGCATAAACTCTGGGATTTTTTCCCTTATACTTCAGCGAGGAGATATAAAGACGATTTCCTGCGGTCATACCCATATGAACGATTTTGAAGCTGAATATTGCGGTATCCGCCTTTGCTGGGATGCCTGTGCAGGCTACCGTTGCTATGGTACCGATGAGCTTCGCGGTGGAAGACTTTTTGTAATAAACGAAAGCGATCCGTGGAATATAAAGACCGAAATGATACATACGCTTGAAATGATCTGATCTTACAAAGCCTTTTAGCTTCAGTAAATGTGGGAAATTAAAAAATTATTTGGAACTTGTTTTCTTCGTTCCTTGTGATTATAGTATAACATATCGCTTGGCAGAATCGGTTGTGATAATGGTAAAACCACTTTGAACAGAATTTAAAAAAAGATGTTATAAATGAAGTTGTTTTATTTTTCTTTGCTTTTGTTTTTAAAGTTGATGAAAAGATGAAATAAAATTGTGAAGGTGTTCAATAAAACCTTGTATTGTGAACAAGTGTTATGTTATAATGAGCGCAGACACCCTTTCAAATGATGTGATTAACAGTTGTAAAAAGGAACACATACACCCAAAGGGGGTATGTGATGTAGAAATGACGGGACTCATCGGCATGGGCAACAACCCCATGGTTGGTGCAACCGTTGCTTGTGCAGTTGCTGTTGAAGAAGCAAGCAAGTAATTCCCAAAAGCCTTGAAAATCAAGGGTTTTAAGTGAAAATTTAACCTCCGCAGTGATTAAAACTGTGGAGGTTTTTTCTTGCCAAAATTAAAATTTCTTCGCATTTCTTCGCACCGTGACAATTTTTCCATAAAAAAACACGGCATTAGACCGTGTTTTTCAGTCTGTCAATAAGTGTATTTTTTTGATATTCAGAAAGATTTTGTGATGCTATAAAACTAAGAACTGCATCAATCTTGGAAGTCTCATTATTCATGTGAAGCGATACAGATAAGTATTCGTTTTCTGTTATATGAAGATAGGTTTTTGT
>JAZSGA010000149.1:0-9780 GCA_045532495.1 Eubacteriales bacterium
TCACAGCGAACGCGAAGTTAAAAAGTTAAATTCAACTCTCGATAAAATCGATGCTCTTTCCGATAAATACAAAGCCATGTCCGAAGCCGAGCTTCGCGGTACCACGGAGGTTTTTAAAAACCGTCTTGCCGATGGCGAAACTCTTGACGATATTCTGCCCGATGCCTTTGCCGCCGTGCGTGAGGCATCCTGGCGTGTGCTTGGAAAACGCCATTACCCTGTTCAGCTTATAGGCGGTATCATTCTTCATCAGGGCAGAATTGCCGAAATGAAAACAGGTGAAGGTAAAACCCTTATGGCAACACTTCCCGCATACCTCAACGCCCTTGCCGGCAAGGGTGTGCACGTTGTTACCGTCAACGATTATCTTGCACGCCGTGACAGCGAATGGATGGGCAAGGTTTACAACTATCTCGGTCTTACAGTAGGCCTTATTGTAAACGGAGTAACCCCATCGCAGCGCAAAGAAGCTTATTCCTGCGATATAACCTACGGCACCAACAACGAATTTGGTTTTGACTACCTGCGTGATAACATGGTGGCTTACAAAAAGGACATGGTTCAGCGCGGACATGCCTTTGCCATTGTGGACGAAGTGGACTCTATCCTTGTGGACGAGGCAAGAACACCTCTTATCATTTCGGGTATGGCAGAAAAATCCAACGAGCTTTACGTTACCGTGGATAAATTTGCACGCACCCTTAAAATGTGCAAAATAAAGGAACTGGACGATAAAGAAGAAAACGACCAGATGGAAGGCGATTACATCGTTGACGAAACCGCCCATACCGTTGTTCTTACTGCGGCTGGTATTAAAAAAGCAGAAGAATATTTCCGCATCGAAAACCTTTCCGATCCCGAAAATATCACCCTTTCCCATCACATCAATCAGGCAATACGCGCCTACGGTATCATGCATAACGATATCGACTACGTGGTAAAGGATGATGAGATCCTTATTGTAGATACCTTTACGGGACGTATTATGGAAGGCCGCCGTTATTCCAACGGTTTGCATCAGGCCATCGAGGCAAAAGAGGGCGTTAAGATCAAGCACGAATCCAAAACCCTTGCCACCATCACCTTCCAGAACTATTTCCGTATGTACTCAAAGCTTTCGGGTATGACAGGTACTGCGCTTACCGAAGAAGAAGAATTCCGCGAAATATACAGCCTTGACGTTGTGGAAATTCCCACAAACCGTCCCATGATCCGCAAGGACATGCCCGACTCCGTGTTTATTACCGAGCGTGGAAAGCTTTCTGCCATAGTTGAGCAGATCCGTCAGTGCCACGAAAAAGGACAGCCTGTGCTTGTGGGCACCGTTTCCATCGAAAAGTCCGAAGAACTTTCTGCTTTGCTCAAGCGCAACGGAATTCCCCACACAGTGCTCAATGCAAAATACCACGAGCGTGAGGCGGAAATTGTTGCCCAGGCAGGTAAATTCGGCGCCGTTACCATTTCCACCAACATGGCAGGCCGAGGCACCGATATTATGCTGGGCGGCAACCCGGAATTTATGGCGAAAAACGAAATGCGCAAGGTTGGCCATACCGATGAAGAAATAAGCGCGGCAACCAGCTATTATGCCACCGCCGATGAGGAAGTTATTGCCCTGCGTGAGGAATATGCAGGCTACCTCAAGCGCTTTGAGGAAGAAATCGCTCCCGAAGCCGAAAAGGTTGCACAGGCAGGCGGTTTGTTTATTCTCGGCACAGAGCGCCACGAAAGCCGCCGTATAGATAATCAGCTGCGCGGCCGTGCAGGACGCCAGGGCGACCCCGGTGCATCCCGCTTCTGTCTGTCGCTGGATGATGACCTTATGCGTCTTTTCGGCAGCGAGCGTGTTGTAAATATGATAAAAGGCCTTGGTATCGAGGAGGATACTCCCATCGATGCAAAGCTTCTTTCCAACTCCATCGAATCCGCACAAAAGCGTCTTGAAGGTCAAAACTTTGAAAGACGTAAAACCGTGCTTATGTTTGACGATGTTATGAACCAGCAGCGTGAAAAAATCTACGGTCAGCGCCGTGAGGTGCTTGAGGGTGCGGATATAAAAGAAACCATCACAAAGATGATCGAAGAATATGTTCGCTCCACCGCCGAACAGTATATGTACGGCGAAGTGCCGGATAACTGGAATTTTGATTCCCTGCGTTCCGAATTCCTGGGCTACCTCACCACCGAGGACGATTTCAGATTTACTCAAAGGGATTTCGACCGCATAACAAAGTACGATATTGAAGACGATCTTGTGCAGCGTGCCCTGGATCTTTACGAACAAAAGGAAGAGCTGTTCCCCGATGGCAAGCTGCGTGATGTTGAACGCTCCATTTTGCTTCGCTCCGTTGACGAGGCGTGGATCGACCACATCACCGCCATGGACGATCTGCGCGGCAGCATTGGTCTGCGTGCATATGCTCAGGTAAGCCCCATTGTGGCATATCGCCGTGAGGGCTCGGATATGTTTGATGAAATGATATCAAATATCCGTGAAATGACAGCCAAAAAAATGCTCACCGTTATGCCTCTTACCGAGGTTGAACGTTTGGATGTTTCCAAAACCATTATCGGTCAAAAGCTGGATTCCGGCATGGCGCAGCCAAAGGCACCCATGATGAATCCCACAGCGGCTCCCGTAAAGCGTGAAAGCGTTTACGGCAATGCGGCAAAGCCTCAGGTTTCGCAGACACCTGTGCGTGTTACCAAAATCGGCAGAAACGATCCCTGCCCCTGCGGAAGCGGCAAAAAATACAAAAAGTGCTGCGGACTTAACGAAGGTTCGGAAGAATAAAGCAAACCGTACTGCGGGGAGGGGAAACCCGCCCCGCAGTTTTTGGGTTTAAATACTATTATATAAACAACGGAGTAACTATGGGATTTGGTCTTTTGTTTGTAGCCTACGCAACCACGCTTGTGTTCAGAGCTATTCCTATTGAAGTGGTAGGCTTTTTCCTTGCTTACCTTGGCGCCGAAAAGCTTTCGGTGCACGATAAAAAATTCAATGCCGTAAAATATGCATCGATGTTTATGTTTTTTGAATCGGTGCTGTGGGCGGTTTTGTGGTTTTTGCAGATAACAAAAATGCCGTTGGGCTTTATCACGTCCGAAACCTTTGCACAGATCGAATCCATACTGCATCACTCGGGAATGGCGGTTTTTCTAATAACAGTATACCGCGCGGTGGCATCCATATCTGCTACAGTGGGTTACGAAAAGGGCATAAAACGTTCACGCCTTGCCTTTGGTGCGACGGTAATAATGTATGCGGCGCAGATAATTGTACCGCTTGTGCCCGGCATTACCGCTGTTGCGGCATTGCCTGTGGCTGTGTTTCAGCTTGTGTGGACATTTATAAATCTTTTTCTGCTGTACGGTTGCTATGCCATGATTGTCACCGACGAGATGGTGGAAAAGGAAGAACGCAAATATAACGAGTATCTTGAAAAACACCGCCCAAAAGCCAAAGCGCCTGCCGCAGAAAATAAAAAGCAAAGCGGCACGCAGAAGTTTAAAGCAACAAAAAAGTAATCGGGCATACACCACAGCCTAATCATATCGAAAGGATATACTTTGATGGGATTCAAACTTATCTTTGCGGGGCTTGTATTCTTTTTCAATCCCTGTATAAACATTTTTGATGTTCTGCCGGATTTTATCGGCTGTATTCTTATAAGCGCAGGTCTTTATAAGCTTGCTGATGTGGAGGATAGATTCTTTGCCGCAAGGCAGTTTTCCAACCGTCTTATTGCCATTTATGTTTTAAAGCTGTTGCTGTCGTTTTATTTGCCGGCTCGGTGGAAAAGCGGCCTTTTGCCCATAACCTTTGTATATGCGGTGGGCGAGATAATACTTGTAACGCTTTTGTTTGTAAACCTTTACGGCGCCATAGAATACATGGCAAACCTGCATGACGGTACAAAACATCTTAAAACAGTGGGAAATGTCAGCAAAGTTGCTGTAATATTCAATGCAGCAAAAAACATTCTTGCTTTTATCCCGGAAGCCTTTGCTCTTGAAAAAGATCCCGAATTTGATTTTTCATACAATGCTGTTCAACCTCAAACACTTTCCATGGCAAAGCCCTACGTTATTGTGTTTTTTACTCTTGTAATTTTGATATTCGGCGCATATTTTATATATGTAAATTTCGGCTTGTTTAAAAACCTTGCAAATGATACTGTTTTTGTAGGAAATCTTAAAGAGATTTACACACAGCGCGTCACAAACAATACCGAGCTTATAAACCGACGCAAATTCAACCGCTTTTCTGTGCTTATGATAATCGCAAGCGTTTTGCTGTGCGACCTTATTATAGATGCGGTAAACTTTTTACCGAATATTTTTGCGTATGCCGTTATGTATGCCGCCATTGCCTGCCTTTGCGACAAAAAGCAATGCGCCAAAGCCATGGCTGTGGCATTGCCGCTTGCGGTGGTATCGCTCATTGCAACAATTTGCCGCACCGTGTTTGACAGCGGCGTAAACTTCCGCATGGGCTACGAATCATACCTTGCTTCGTCAAATGCCCTTGTAAACAGCGGTTCCGCCATTTATATCGGAGCGATCCTTGCGGCGGCGGAAGCTTTGCTGTTTGTGCTGTTTACTGCTACGTTAATGCGTTTTGCTTCGGAAAAATACACCGAAATGACAAACAACACTTTGCCCGTAAAGCAAACAGTTTTTGCGTCTGTGTTTTACGGCATATGCTCTGTTTTTTCCACCATCGCTCCCTACATCAAGGCAATGTACTATAATATATATATAAACGATACGCTCAAATGTGCATGGGCAATGGATGCCTGCAACACCTGGGAGCTTGTTCAAGGATGGTCCAATATCGCCAAATATGCGTCGGTTATAATCCTTGTTGCATCGTTTGTAAAAATGCGCAGAAAGGCGGATTTTGATATCGGCTACGGTATCATATCGGAATAGTATGAATAAAACCATAAAGCTTTATGATGATAATGCTTATGCCATGGAATTTGAAGCCCGCGTTACTTGTTGCACGCAAATATCCGATGGCAAGTACGGCATTATACTTGACAAAACCCTGTTTTTCCCTGAGGAGGGAGGACAGTCCTGCGACAACGGAACTTTAAACGGCATAACTGTGGATCATGTTTCAATTAAAGATAACGTGATTACGCACATTACGCAAACTCCCATTGAGGAAGGTGCTGCAGTTTGCGGCAAAATTGATTTTGGCATCCGCTACCGAAACATGCAAAACCATTCGGGTGAGCATATTGTGTCCGGACTGATACATAGCCGCTACGGTTTTGCAAATGTGGGCTTTCATCTGGGCAGCACGGAAATGACAATGGATTATGACGGAGTGCTTACCGGCGACCAACTTAACGAGATAGAAGATGCCGCCAACCGTTGCGTGTATGAAAACATTCAAATCATAGCAAACTACCCTGATTCGCAAGTGCTTAAAGAACTTAGCTACCGCAGCAAGCTGGATATAACCGAAGGAGTGCGTATTGTAACCATCCCCGGTTACGATATTTGCGCCTGCTGCGCGCCCCATGTGGCACGCACAGGCGAAATTGGCATCATAAAATTTGTGGAAGCCGAAAAGTATAAGGGTGGTATTCGCATACATGCCCATTGCGGTTTTGATGCCCTTTTGGATTACCGCGAAAAAAACAATGCGGCAGGTAAAATATCGTCGCTGCTTTCTGTTAAAAAGCATGAAATAGCCGACGGTGTGGAACGGATTCTATCCGAAAACCTGCGGCTTTCCGCCGAAAAGGCAGAGCTTTCTGCAAAGCTGTGCAAAAACATAGCCGAAAATGTGCAGCCCACAAGCGGCATTGCCTGCGTGTTTGAGCAGGGAATAGGCACCACGGGCATGAGAATAATAGCAAACACAGTTGCACAAAAAAGCCGTGCAGTTGCTGTGTTTGATAAAAAGGCCGACAGCGAATACAGCTTTGTTATTGCATCGCAGCACGGCATTGCAAAAGAACTTATGAGCTTGCTTTCGCAAAAATTTAACATAAAGGGCGGCGGAAGCGATAAAATGGTTCAGGGCACCGCCTGCGGTGATGCTTGTGAAATTGAAAAATTGCTAAAATCATATTAATAATATAGGAAAAGGATTGCGGATGTTTTTTCATAACGTCTGCATGGTGCATGGGACATGCTTAAATCTTTAACGGCATTTGTAAAAACCAATGCTGTGTTTGTTATTGCGCTTTTTGCCGCGGCGGTGACATGCTTTATAATACCGCCGGACACTGAATATTTGGGATATTTTGACTTCAAAACTCTTACCTGCCTTTTTTGCGTGTTGGCAGTGGTTTGTGCGCTTAAAAACGTAAGATTCTTTTACATACTTGCGCAAAAAATAGTGGAAAAGTTTAAAAACACGCGCCGCTGCGTGTTGGCACTGGTCTACATAACATTCATAGGCTCCATGTTTATCGCCAACGATATGGCGCTTTTAACTTTTCTGCCTCTGGGATACCTTATACTCACCACCACAGGCAAAGAAAAATACATGGCAATATCATTTATAATGCAGAATATAGCGGCAAACCTGGGCGGCATGTTAACGCCTTTTGGAAATCCGCAAAACCTTTATCTGTACACAAAATTCAACATACCCACGGGCGAATTCATGCTTATAATGCTGCCGCCGTTTTTAATGGCAATTGTGCTTATAACGCTGTGCTGTATGTTTATAAAGCCCGAACCGCTGGAGTTTACCGGAGAATCATACAAACTTGATAGGAAAATGACAAGCTTTTATCTTATGCTTTTCGCTCTTTCCATAATAATCGTTTTTCGTGTGATTCCTTATTGGATTGGCCTTATAGTTATTCCCATATGCCTGCTGTTTACCGACCGCAAGGCTCTTTTGCAGGTGGATTACGGATTGCTTGGCACCTTTGCGGCGTTCTTTGTTTTTGCAGGAAACATGGCTCGCATTGATGCGGTGCGCAATTTCTTTTCGGCTTTGCTTGAAAAAAACACCATGATTTTTTCAATTCTTTCGTGCCAGTGCATAAGCAACGTGCCCTCTGCCGTTTTGCTTTCGCAATTCACACAAAACTACAGGGATTTGCTGTTGGGTGTTAACATTGGCGGAGCAGGAACGCTTATTGCATCCCTTGCCAGCCTTATAACCTTCCGCGAATATATAAAAAGCAACCCCTCCGAAGGTCTTTATTACATCGGACTTTTTTCGGTATTCAACTTTGGATTTGTAATAGTGCTTGCATCTTTCATGACACTTATATAATCATATAAAAACAGTAGGAGAAATATGAAAAACAAAACAAACGCCATGCGCATGCTTGAAAATGCGCACATTGAATATACTCCGCTTGAGTACGAGGTGGACGAAAACGACCTTTCGGGCATGCATATAGCCCATCAGCTCAACATGGATCCGGATATGATGTTTAAAACCATTGTTGCCCGCGGCGAAAAGCGGGGTATTCTTGTGTTTTGCATACCCGTTTCCTGCGAAATCGACCTGAAAAAAGCCGCAAACGCCGCAGGCGACAAGCGTGTGGAGCTTTTGCCCGTAAAAGAGCTGCTTGGTATAACCGGCTACATACGCGGCGGATGCTCACCCATCGGCATGAAGAAAAAATTTCCTACCTATATAGATGAAACCTGCACGCTGTATGAAAAAATAACCGTCAGTGCAGGTGTGCGCGGCTGCCAGCTGCTGCTTGATCAGAACAAGCTGTGCGAATTTGTGGAAGCCGGCATATGCGATCTTACTGCAGGATAATATTTAAGGAGGATTTTTATGGCAAAGCTTGAACGCACACTTAAGGGTGATTTTTACACCATACTTCACGATATTCACGATGGAATTCTCGGCGGCAGCGTGTCTGCAAGCTTTGAGGACGAAAGTGATCTTTCCGTCCCCGGCGCAAAGGTGGTTACCCGTGTTTACGAGCGTTACAGCTACATGGGCGGCAACCGTGTAAGCCTGGCGGTAACTTTGGTTTCCTCGGGCGATAAAGTGCACCTTTCCGCCATAACTTCCGGCGGCAGCCAGGCGATGTTTTTTAAGATAAATACCTTTGGTGAGGGTGCTTTTCTTGACAAGCTTAGAGAAATCGTGGATAGGTACGAGGTAGATTCACGCATTTGATTTATGCAGAATTGCATAAATTTATGCATAATCAATGCATAAACGCTGTTTTATGCAAATAATAATAAAAATTACGTATTATTGGGATTTTTTAATCAAAAACCCTTGACAAACCGCTTTTTTGCGTGTATAATTATGCACATTGAATGAATAAGCGCAGCGCATCTTTTTAAATGCGCAATACGCAGTTTTAAAAAAGGAGATTACCATGGATAAGAAAAACATAAAAAAAGTTGTTCTTGCATATTCCGGCGGCCTTGATACTTCCATCATCATCCCGTGGCTCAAGGAAAACTACAACAACCCCGAAATCATTGCCGTATCCGGCAATGTTGGTCAGGCAGACGAGCTTGATGGCCTTGAAGAAAAGGCTATAAAGACCGGTGCTTCAAAAATCTACATCGAAGATCTTACCGAAGATTTTGTTAACGATATCGTTATCCCCTCGGTAAAGGCAGGCGCCGTTTACGAAGATTACCTTCTCGGTACCGCTCTTGCACGCCCCATCATCGGTAAGCGTCTTGCAGAAATAGCCATCAAAGAAGGGGCAGATGCTATCTGCCACGGCTGTACAGGTAAGGGTAATGACCAGGTTCGTTTTGAGCTTGCCATCCAGGCTTTTGCTCCCGGCATGCCCATTATTGCTCCCTGGCGTGAATGGGATATAAAATCCCGTGATGAGGAAATTGACTACGCAGAAGCGCACAACGTTCCCCTTAAGATCAACCGCGAAACCAACTATTCCAAGGATAAAAACATGTGGCATCTTTCCCACGAGGGCATGGACCTTGAAGACACAGGCAACGAGCCTATGTACGAAAAGGAAGGCTTCCTTGAGATGGGTGTTTCGCCCATCCAGGCTCCCGATAAGCCGGAATATGTTACCCTTGATTTTGTAAAGGGTGTGCCCGTGGCTGTTAACGGCGAAAAGATGAGCGCCAAGAACATTATCCTCAAGCTCAACGAGATCGGCGGCAGAAACGGTGTTGGTATCATCGATATCGTTGAAAACAGACTTGTGGGCATGAAGTGCCGTGGCGTTTATGAAACTCCCGGCGGATCTATCCTCTATTTCGCACACAACTACCTCGAAACAATTTGTCTTGACAAAATGACATACCACAAAAAGCAGGAGCTGGCTCTTACTTTTGCCGAGCTTGTTTACAACGCTCAGTGGTACACACCTCTGCGTGAGGCTCTTTCCGCTTTTGTTGATAAGACTCAGGAAAAGGTTACCGGTTCTGTTAAGCTTAAGCTTTACAAGGGCAACATCATAAAGGCGGGCGTTTGGAGCGATTACAGCCTTTATTCCGAGGAAATTGCTACCTTTGGCGAAAGCGATTACAACCAGGCGGATTCCGCAGGATTTATCAACCTTTACGGTCTTCCCATCAAGGTTCAGGCTATTGTTGATGCAAAAAACAAGGATAAGAAATAATTAACTACCATTTAGGTATGATTTGGCAGTTTTTAAAGGCAGAGCGTGTGTGCTCTGCCTTTTTTTATATAAAAAGTAACGAGTGGGATAGGTGGGGGGTGCGATAACCCCTTGGGGGCTAATAAGGCTCCATCTTGGAAAATACGCAGTTTTTCGGGAGCTGGCACGGCGTAGCCGTGACTGAGGGAGTTAAAAAGACAAAAAGTTTTGGCTG
>JAZSGA010000226.1:0-15024 GCA_045532495.1 Eubacteriales bacterium
CAGCATTTTTTCGTAATTAAATTTAAAATAATCTTCTGAAAGGAGTATTCACCATGAACGAATATACACTTTATCTTTTGCTTTTGGTTGCCATGGGTTTTTCTTTATGGGCACAGTTCAACGTAAAGTCAACCTTTTCAAAATATTCAAAGCTCAATCTTTCATCAGGCCTTACCGCCTGTGAGGCGGCAAGACGTATTCTTGACAGAAACGGTCTGTATGGGGTACGCATAGAACGTGTAAGCGGAAGCCTTTCGGACCATTATGATCCCAAGGCGAACGTTATACGCCTGTCCGACGATGTTTACAGCAGTTCCACTGCGTCTGCGGTTGGCGTTGCCGCACATGAGGCAGGACATGCAGTGCAGCACGCTCAAAACTACGGTCCCATTCAGGTGCGTTCCGCCATTATTCCCATATGCCAAATAGGCTCAAACCTTGCCTGGCCGCTTATAATGATAGGTCTTATATTAAGTATTCCTGCGCTTGCTTCCCTTGGCGTTGTGTTCTTTTCGCTGGCAACAGTGTTTCAGCTTGTAACACTCCCCTGCGAATTTGATGCCAGCGCAAGAGCAATGGAAGCCCTTGAAAACAGCGGTCTTTTGCACGACAACGAGCTTGTTGCCGCCAAAAAGACCTTGCGCGCCGCTGCTCTTACCTACGTTGCGGCTTTGGCTGTTTCGCTTATAAATCTTTTGCGTGTTGTGGCTATAGTAAACAACCGCAGGGATTGAACATTTAACGGAGGAACATTCTTTTGACACCAAGACAAGCCGCTCTTTTGTCGGTCAACTCATGTATCGGCAACGGCAAATACACTAACCTGGAGTTATCCTCGGTTATAAAAAAATACAACTTTCAGGGACTTGATAAAAGTTTTTTCACCGCACTTTTTTACGGCACCGTGGAAAAAATGCTCACCCTTGATTACTGCATAACCAAGCTTTCATCAATAAAGCCCGAAAAAATAGACAACATGGTTATGTGCCTTTTGCGCACGGGGCTTTATCAGATCCTTTTTATGGACAAGGTGCCGGATTCTGCCGCCGTAAATGAATCGGTGGAGCTGGCAAAGCGTTATTGCCCTAAAAGCTCGGTGGGCTACGTAAACGCCGTTTTGCGAAACGCATCGCGCAACAAAAACAAGCTTCCCGAGCTCATGAAAGCCGAAGGCGGTTTGAAAAGCGTTTCGATAATGACAAGTATTCCCCTTGACATAATCGAATGTTGGGAAGAATCCTACGGCAGGCAGACAGCGGTTAAAATTGCTTCGCATTTTTCATCCTGCGCACCATATGTAACCCTGCGTGTAAACACATTAAAAACCACCCGTGAAAAAATGCTTGCCGCACTTGGTGCCATTGCATCACCATCCGATATAGCACAAAGTGCCATACGCCTTTCGGGATCATTCCCCGTGGAAGATCTTTACGGCTTTGGCGACGGTTTGTTTTTTGTGCAGGATGAAGCATCGCAGCTGGCATCCTCATTTATAAATTCAACCGTGGTTCCTGCCGGCGGCACAGTTGTTGATGTGTGCGCCTGCCCCGGCGGAAAAACCTTTTCTGCCGCAATTAATCTTGAAAACAACGCAAATATACATTCCTTTGACCTGCACGAAAACAAGCTCGGTCTTATAACCCGCGGTGCAGAGCGTCTTGGCATAACCTGCGTAACGGCAAATGCATGCGATGCGCGCAGTAATGTGCAAGAGCTTTTAGGCAAAGCGGATGCTGTTATATGCGATGTTCCATGTTCGGGACTTGGCGTTATAGCCAAAAAACCCGATATCCGTTACAAGCCGCTGGAGGATGCGGCACGCCTTCCCGAAATACAGGGTGCCATTCTGAGTTCTGCGGTAAATTATCTAAAGCCCGGCGGAACACTCATTTATTCCACCTGCACCCTTAGCAAAAAGGAAAACGAGGATATAGTAAACGGTTTTCTTGAAAGTACACCCGGATACCGTTTATCCGATGATGTAATAACGGGTGAAAAACGTGGCATGGCCACAATTTTCCCCTTTGAGTATTCAACCGACGGCTTTTTCATTGCCAAAATAATCAAGGAATAACAAAGAAACCACAAAATGAACAACAAAATCGACATTTCAAGCCTTAACCCCACAGAGCTTGCAGAAACTCTTGAAAAAGTTTTTTCTGAACGTGGAGCAAAAATAGAAAAGTTCCGTGCAAAGCAGATATTCGGCTGGCTTACAAGCGGTGTTTACAGTTTTGATGAAATGACAAACATTTCAAAAAACGTACGCGCCGTGTTGGACGAATGTTTTTACATTGCCCTGCCCAAAGTTGAAAAAAAGCTGGTATCACAAATCGACGGAACCGTAAAATATCTGTTCAGGCTATACGACGGCGAATGTATAGAAAGCGTTTTTATGCGCTACGAGCACGGCAACACCGTTTGCATTTCGTCCCAGGCAGGCTGCCGCATGGGATGCCGTTTTTGCGCATCCACCATTGCGGGCTTTACACGCCACCTTACCCCATCTGAAATGCTTGGGCAGGTTATTGCCGCATCCCGTGATACGGGTGAGCGTGTTTCAAACATTGTAATGATGGGAATTGGCGAACCGCTTGATAATTTTGACAATGTGTTGAAATTTCTTGAGCTTGTAAACCACCCCGACGGCTTGTGCATAGGCTACCGTCACATTTCGCTTTCCACCTGCGGAATAGTTCCCAAAATACTGGAGCTTTCCGAAAAAAACCTTCCCATAACCCTTTCCATCTCTTTGCACAGCACATCCCAGGAAGCCCGCGAAAAGCTTATGCCGATTGCCAAAAAATACAATATGGATCAGCTTATTTCCGCTTGCCGAAAATACATAAACGACGGCGGCAGAAGAATATCCTTTGAGTACACCATGATCGAAAACGAAAACGACACCGCCGAGGACGCTTTGCGACTTTGCAAACTTCTCTCCGGAATGTTGTGTCATATAAACCTTATTCCGCTTAACACCGTGGACGGACGGGATTACAGAAAAAGCGGAAAAGAAGCCATTAAAAATTTCATTTCCATACTTGAAAAACACGGTTTTACAGCCACTGTACGCCGCAGACTCGGTTCGGATATCGATGCCTCATGCGGACAGTTGCGTGCATCACGAATAAAAGAAAACGCACAGTAAAATCTTACCATACAAAATTCTGTTAAGAAAGGATTTGTCCCTGAGGACAACAGGAAATACTAATGCAATTTTTCGGACAAACAGACATAGGTGCTGTAAGGGACAGCAATCAGGACAGCTTTTTTGCCGGATATCCGGATATTCCCGGCTGTGACGAAGAGGTTTTTCTTGCCGTTGTTTGCGACGGCATGGGCGGTGCCAACGGCGGCAGCATTGCAAGCAAGCTTGCCATTGAAACCTTTAAAGATGAGCTTGCCGTGGGCATGAGCAATATAATTTCCGAAAAACTCCCGCAGGATACCTGCGAAAGCATTTTGTCGTATGCCGTAAAATGCGCCAATAACAAGGTATACACAACTGCAAGCGAAAACAAGGAGCTGCGCGGTATGGGTACCACCCTTGTTGCCATGGTTATTTTCCGTGACACGGTTTATGTGGTAAACGTGGGAGATTCCCGACTTTATGTTATTGCCGAGGACGGAATGTGCCGGCTTACCCACGACCATTCCTATGTCCAGACTTTGGTGGACCAGGGCAAAATAACCGAGGAAGAAGCGCGCAATCATCCCAACAAAAACGTTATAATGCGCGCCATTGGTACCGACAAAGAAGTAAAACCAGATTTCTTTAAAATACTTCCCGACAGAAAAAGCTTTTTGCTGTGTTCCGACGGTCTTTCCAATTTTGTAAGCGAAGAAGATATGGCAAAAACCGTTGCAGAGCACGATTCTCCCAAAGCGGCAGCAGAACAGCTTATTGCCAAAGCCAACCTTGCAGGCGGTATGGATAACATTACCGTTGTGCTGGTTAAAAACTGATCGGAGGTAACCATGGAACGCTACGAGCAATATATAGGCAAAACCCTTAACGGAAAATATGTTATAAACGAGCTTCTTGGCACAGGCGGCATGGCATATGTGTTTAAAGCCTCTGTTATAGGAAGCACCGATACCGTATCCATAAAAATACTCAACGAAGAATACAACGGCGACGAAAAAGCCGTAAAGCGTTTTATAAACGAGTCAAAAGCCGTTTCCATGCTGTGCCACAAAAACATTGTGGGCATTTACGATGTGGGATTTGAAAGCGATATAAACTACATCGCCATGGAATATGTGGACGGTATTACCCTTAAAGAATACATTGACTACAAAAAGAATCTTGAATGGAAAGAGGCGGTTTATTACATTTCCCAGGTGCTTAAAGCTCTTGGGCACGCCCATTCCGTGGGTATTATCCACCGTGATATAAAACCTCAAAACATTATGATAACCCGTGACGGTGTAATAAAAGTCATGGATTTCGGTATCGCAAAAATGATCAATTCCGAATCCATTACCATGACAGATAAAGCCATAGGCACCGTGGATTATATAAGCCCCGAACAGGCCAGCGGAAAACCCGTAGGTTTTTATTCCGATATATATTCCGTGGGTATAATGCTTTACGAAATGACCACCGGCACACTTCCATTTGTTGCCGAAAGCCCCATGGCAGTTGCCATGATGCAGATGCAAAACGATCCTCAGTCTCCCACGGAAATAAACGCTTCCCTGCCCCGTGGTCTTGAGCAGATAATTCTTAAAGCCATGAACAAGGATCCCGACGACAGGTTTTCGTCCTGCGCCACCATGGATAAGGCTCTGGAGGTTCTTTGCCAGGATCCCACAACACTTTTTGCCGAACACACAGCCCCCGCAAAAAACAAGAAAAAGATTACTGACGATAAAAAGAGATCCTCTTCGTTTTTCCCCGTTATTGCAGGTGTCACCATTGCTTTCTTTATAGCTGCGGCGGTAACTGCCGCAAATGTCGGCATTAACTTTTACAAAACTCAGTTCAGCGATACCGGCAAGGATGTGCGCATACCGGATCTTACCGGCAAGCAGTATACCGAAGAACTTATGCTGCAAATGCGTGACAGCAACTTTGAAGTGACAGCACAATACAACAAATATGATCCCGAAAAAGAAATTGGCGAAATAATAGAGCAAGAACCCGAAGGCGGCACCACCCGAAAGCTAAGCAACGACAACAGCTTTTGTGCCATTACCGTAACGGTAAATTCCGAACCCGGCAAGGTCATACTTGACGATTACTCCAACACCGAAGCGCGCATTGCAAAAATACAGCTTACAAAGCTTGGTCTTTTGTGCGAAACGGTAACACGCCCCGACAATTCCATCATCGAAGGCTATGTTATTGAAACCATACCCGCTGCAGGAAGCCACGTGGAAGCAGGAAGCACCGTAACACTGTATGTAAGCAACGGTGCTGAGCTTGCAACAACAACGGTTCCTACCCTTGTGGGGCTCGATGTGGAAGCAGCTAAAAAAGCACTTCAATCAAAAAATATAAGCATAGGCAAAATAATATATGAAGCTTCCGACCAACCGTCAAACACGGTTATTTCGTCAAGCATTGAAGCAGGTACACTTGTTGCCGAAAAGGTTACGGAAATTGATCTTACCGTCAGCGACGGAAGCAACTATGTCGCCCCTGTAATCCCCGGATATTCCTATTATCCCAATCAGCCATATTCACCTTCGGCTATTCCCGGAGCTCCCACAAGCTACGAAGAATACCTTCAGTATATAAGCTGATAAACCTTATTCATCAACTGAAAGAGGAACAGCCATTGACCGAAAAAGCACGAATAATCAAAGGAGTGGGCGGACTGTATTCCGCCGAAATACTCACCGATGAAAACTGCGGCAGCACAATACAATGCCGCGCAAAGGGTAGTTTCCGCCGCGACGGAATAAAGCCGCTGCCCGGGGATATAATTGAATTTGAACGTCAAAAGGACGGCACGGGCTTTATTAAAAACATCTGCACACGCAAAAATTCGCTTATACGTCCTGCCAGCGCCAACATTGATCTTATTCTTTTTGTTGTGGCGGCGGCAAAGCCCGACCCTGATGTTTTCCTTATAGATAAAATGCTTGCCGTTGCCGCTCACAACGGGATCGATGTGCTTATTATTGTAAACAAATCGGATATAGATCCCCAAAACGCCGCAAAGCTTTGCGAGCTTTACAGGCTTTCGGGGTACGATGTTATAGAATTTTCTGCAATAAACGCCACAGATGCCGACGAAAAAACTCAATATATCCGCAATGCCGTTGCGGGAAAAACATGCTTTTTTGCAGGCGCATCGGGCGTAGGAAAATCCAGCACCATAAATGCTGTTTTTCCCGAACTGGGACTGGTGCTTGAAACCGGTGAGCTGAGCGAAAAAATAGAACGCGGAAAGCACACCACGCGCAAAACCGAGCTTTTTAAGCTGGCAAATAATTGCTACATAGCCGACACCCCCGGTTTTTCCATGCTGGAGATAGCACAATACAATATGATACCCAAAAATTCGCTTACAGGCGCTTTTCCCGATCTTGAAAGGCACTCGTTTGATTGCCGTTACACCGACTGTACCCACATATGCGAGGACGGATGCGGCGTTATTG
Organism: Eubacteriales bacterium; assembly: GCA_045532495.1. Lineage (GTDB taxonomy): Bacteria > Bacillota > Clostridia > Oscillospirales > CAG-382 > UMGS1052. Next base: position 6,616 of record JAZSGA010000226.1, read on the forward strand.
CCGCCATAGAGAGCGGTCTTGTGGCACAAAGCCGTCATGAAAGCTACAAACTTCTTTATGAGGAGCTTAAAAACAAAAATGAATGGGACCAATAAACATCGCCGTGCCTTTATTTTCACCGGCGGCAAAGGCTTTACTCCTGAAAAAATGACATTGATACCCCAAGGCGACGATCTTATCATCGCCGCAGATTCCGGTTGCACATCGCTTATGGAATTCTGCAACAAAGTCAAAAAAATATCGCCCCACATTGTTTTGGGCGATATGGATTCATTTGACAAAAAAACAAGCCTTGAAAGCTTTCCCGATGCGGAATTTTTATCTTTTCCACCGGAAAAGGACGATACCGACACCGCTCTTGCCGTGGATACGGCACTGGAGCGGGGATGCAACAGCATTGTTATGGTGTGCGGTCTTGGCGGACGCCTTGATCATACCATGGCAATCGTATATCTTTTGGAATACATCAGAAGCTGCGGTGCCGATGCCGTTGTAACCGACGGTAAAAACATGGCATACCTTGCCTCGCACAGCAACACCGTAAAATGCGGCGGCAGAAAATACATATCCCTTATCCCACTTGACAGCAAAATATACGGCGTGCGCATGGAAGGCGGTTTTTATTATCCGCTGGATGTGCCTTACCTTGAGCGTTGCCGTTTTCTCAGCATCTCCAATGAGCTTCGCGGAAACACCGACGGTATTATCACCGTGGAAAAGGGATCCGCGCTTATAGTTGAAACAGGTGACTGATATTATGACACAAGTACAAAAAATAATAGCAGGCTGTATTGGCAAAAATCTTGTTACCCCCGGTGACAGAGTATACATTACCGACAGCAAATGCACCGACGCAATATCGCAAACCGACAAACTCTGCGGCGCTTACGGCAGACTTTTTGCATGCAATCAGCCGTTCAATGTGCCAAAGGGAATATTTATTGATCTTAGGGGCGTTTTGCGCAACGATGCCACAAGCCTTGATGTTGCACAGTATATTTACACAACGCTGAAAAATGAAATATCGTGCAATATTTCGCTGGAATTCGGCGGCGATTCCATGTCATTTTTAAACATGGACGACCGTTTTGAAATAACAAAAACCCTTACAGAGTGCGCCAATCCGCCCTTTGCCGTGATTTTTGAATACGATTATGTTACTGTGGAATATACCATGGAAAAATTCGGCAAAAAACCCGCCGTATTTTTCAACGACGGGCCGGAAAGCTATATTAAAGTTTTTCCGCTTGACCTTTCGGCGGTTTAAGTCAAAGCGCGGATATCATCAAGCAGTTTCTGCACATTTTCGGGTTTGGTTGCCCAGCTTGTGCAAATACGCATAGCAGTTTTGTTCTCAGATACCTTCTGCCAGAAGCAGAAGGTATATTTTTTTGAAATTTCGGCAAGCACACCGTCATCAAAAATTGGATATTGCTGATTGGAATCCGATTCAAACAAAAACTCATAGCCCATGGCTTTCATTTCATCGCGGATCTTAAGGGCAAGCGCCACTGCGTGTTTTGAAACCTCAAAATACAATCCGTTTTCAAACAAGGCTTCAAACTGTATGCCAAGAAGTCTTCCCTTTGCCAGCATGCCGCCACGCTGTTTTATCATATAGCGGAAATCCTTTTTAAGCAAAGGATTTGTTATTACAACCGCTTCACCGAAAAGTGCACCTACTTTTGTGCCGCCTATGTAAAAAATATCGCAGAGCGATGCAATATCCGAAAGAGTGATATTGCCGTTTGATGCCGCAATACCGTAGCCCATACGTGCTCCGTCTATAAACAGCGGCATGCCGTATTCCTTACAAACAGCATAAATTTCCGAAAGCTCCTGCTTTGTATATATGGTGCCGTTTTCCGTAGGGAAGGAAATATAAACCATGCCCGGCTGCACGGTGTGCTCCACGGCTTCATCGGCATAGTGGGCATCCGCATACTGTTTTATCTGCTGTGCGGTTATTTTTCCGTCGGAGCTTTCAAGGGCAAGCACTTTGTGTCCCGTTGCCTCAATAGCACCCGTTTCGTGCACATTTACGTGACCGCTTACGGCACTCAAAACACCCTGATACGGCTTAAGGCACGCAGCTATCACCGTAGTGTTGGTTTGTGTTCCGCCCACAAGAAAATGCACATCAGCATCCTCTCTGCCGCAGGCTGTGCGTATTAGTCTGCGTGCGTTTTCGCAATGCGCATCCACACCGTAACCCATGGTCTGTTCCATGTTGGTTTCGGTAAGGCGTTTTAAAATTTCGGGATGGGCTCCCTCGTGGTAATCACATTCAAAATAAATCATTTTATTATCCTCCTTTATGCCGTCGGGAAATTCCATTTGTAACGTGTGGCAAGCAAACGTATTACAAAAACCGTAAGAGCCGAAGTGATAAGAGCGGTTATATATTCCACACCGTAATACATAAGGCAATAAAACATTATTGCTCCCGCCAGCGATGCTATGGCATACACGTGTTTTTTGAGTATGACGGGGGTTTCGCCGGTCATTATATCACGCATTATTCCGCCGCCCACACCTGTTGTAACTCCAAGGAAGATGCAGAAAAACGCGTTGTCAAAAAAGCCTGCGTTCATGGCAGTTTGTGTGCCAACCACCGTAAAAAGACCAAGTCCTGCCGCATCAAACACATTGTTTATGCGGTCAACAGCCTGCAAGGTGCTGTTATATTTGTTTTTAAAAAAATATGCCGCCGCAAAAACCACCAGCGAAGATAAAACCGCCGCAATAAGATATTTATAATCCCGGAACATAAGCGGCGGAAACGATCCAAGCAGAATATCCCTTGTAACTCCTCCGCCCAAAGCGGTAACGCCGCCAAGAAAAATTACTCCAAACAAATCGAGCTTGTGTTTTACCCCTGTCATGGCGCCGGACACAGCAAATGCCACAATGGCAAGCAATTCTGCCAGAGTATATATAAGTGATCCTATATCCAAAAAATGTAAGCCTCCGTGAATAAAATTCCTATATGAGCCAAAAATACTTATATTAAATGCAAAGGAGTACCGATATGATAAAGGGATGTTCCAGACGAATGATAGTGCTTAAAGATACCGGCAGCGACTTTTTTGAAGAAGCATATTTTGTTCTCAAAAGCAGTGCCGCCCATTGTAAAATCAAGACCGAGCGTGATTTTATTGCCGAAGCACAACGCATTATATCCGAAAGCTCGGGAATACGGATACCCTCCGCAAAAAACTCAAACAGCAGAAAAATGACCGCCTTATTTATGGCAGGAGCACTTTTTGGTGCTGCCGTTTGTTATATAGTATATGCCGTTTGCAAAATGTATGCCTTTTAATTATCAATAAAGTAATTTGCCAGCTCATCGGGGGTTTTAACGGTATGCACAGCTCCGCTGCTGCGGAACTCCTCCTCCGAGCCGTAGCCCCACAAAACACCAACACATGGAATACCGAAACAAGCTGCTCCGATAACATCATGCTCACGGTCACCCACCATTACGCAGGTTTGGGGCGATATATCCTGTCGGCTTTCAAACAAAAGCCTTATAACATCCTTTTTGGATGTTATGCCGTGTTCTATATCCGCTCCGCTTATGGCGTCAAAGTATTTTTTAATACCAAAATGGTTTACAACTTTTTCTGCCATAAAATCGGGTTTTGATGTGGCTATAAACAGCAAAAAACCGCTGTTTTTAAGTTTTTCAAGGCATTGGGGGATGCCATCGTAAACCGAGTTTTCGAATATGCCCTTATCACGGTAGTATTCACGGAAATAATCCTCGCCAAGCTTTGCATCCTCAGGCGATATGCCGTAAAAACGGATAAAGCTGTCATACAGCGGAGGGCCGATAAAACGGTTCAATGCCGCAGTATTATTTTCGGTTATGCCGTATTTTTTAAGGGCATGCTGCACCGCATTGCGTATTCCGGGTCCGGAATCGGTTAAAGTTCCGTCCAGATCGAACAATATGCTTTTATACTTCATAGGTTAAAAACCTTCCATCTGATTTGAATATTATTTTACCACAAATATGAGTTAAATTCAATAGAAGCATATATTTTTTTGACCATACATGAAAAAAATAATCAGAAAAATCAAAAAAACTGTTGACAAATCGATTTTTGGGGTATATAATAACTTACATCAATTTATACTATTCTTCCCGAAAGGACAATGGCTTAGTTTTATGCTTACAATGACAAATAAGTTTTATAGCTTTTTCTTTGGCTTTGCTTTTTACTTTAGCAAGGTCTTTTGTCGTTGTGTTAATAAAATTCATGCCATATGATTTTTAAATAAAACGATGAAAGACCGCAGCCAGTTTAAAGCCGCGGTCTTATTTTTATCCATAATGCCCTTGCAAAGAACAATAAGTGTAAAAATTTAATTTTTATATACCGAAAGGAACAAACATCATGGTAATCGTATTAAAAAGCAGCTACGACCAAACACAACTTGACAGACTCACAGCTTGGGTCCGTGAAATGAATATAGAGCCCCACTTTACCCACGGCGAAAGCCAGACAATTATGGGACTTGTGGGCGATACCTCTAAAATAGATGTGGATATGCTTTGCGCACTTGAAATAGTAGAAAGCGTAAAACGTGTATCCGAGCCCTACAAGCAGGCAAACCGCAAATTTCACCCCGAGGATACAATAATCGAACTTGAAGACGGCACAAAAATAGGCGGCGGCAACCTTATGGTCATGGCAGGCCCCTGCTCCATTGAATCCGAAGAACAGCTTACCACCATTGCCCAGGCCGTTAAAAAGAGCGGTGCTAATGTGCTGCGCGGCGGTGCGTTCAAACCCAGAACTTCTCCTTACGCTTTCCAGGGCATGCGTGAAGACGGTCTTGAACTCCTTATAAAAGTAAAGAAAAAAACAGGTATCCCCGTTGTAACCGAAATTATGGATTACGAACACCTGCCGCTGTTCAAGGATGTGGACATTATTCAGGTTGGTGCACGCAACATGCAGAACTTTGAAATGCTCAAGCATCTTGGCAGATGCGACAAGCCCATTCTTCTCAAGCGCGGTCTTTCCAACACATTGGAAGAACTTCTTATGAGTGCGGAATACATTATGTCCGAGGGCAACGAAAAGGTTATTCTTTGTGAACGCGGCATACGCACATTCGAAACCGCAACACGCAACACCCTTGATATTTCCGCAGTTCCTCTGCTTCATCAGATGACTCATCTGCCTGTTGTTATTGACCCCAGCCACGCCACAGGCAAGGCTTCGCTTGTACCTTCCATGGCTCTTGCATCCATTGTGGCAGGTACCGACGGACTTATTATAGAAGTTCACAACAATCCCCAGAAAGCTCTTTGCGACGGTGCGCAGTCACTCACACCCGAACAGTTTGATGATCTTGCACGCAGAATTGACAGCGTAAAGCAAGTGGCTTACAGATAAACAGTTTGAAAGGATACTTTCCCACATGACAACAGTTGATGTCAACGCATCGGTAAAATACAAGGTATGCATAGGAAGCGGACTTATAAAAAACGCAGGCCGGATGATTTCTGAAGTTATAAAGCCCTGCCGCGCCGCTGTTATTTCCGACAGCAATGTTTTTCCCCTTTACGGCAAAACCGTAAAGTCATCGCTGGCTGCGGCAGGCTTTAATACAATCGAATACGTCTTCCCCGCAGGCGAGCAATCCAAAAACCTTAAAACCTATGCTGATATAATAGAATTCCTTGCCAAAAACAAGCTTTGCCGCACGGATATTGTGGTGGCTTTGGGCGGCGGAGTTACCGGCGATATGGCAGGCTTTTGTGCCGCCACATACTTAAGGGGAATTCGCTTTGTACAAATCCCCACCACAGTGCTTGCCGCTTGCGATTCCTCCGTGGGAGGCAAAACCGCCGTTGACCTTGATGCAGGCAAAAATCTGGTAGGTGCTTTTCATCAGCCATCCCTTGTGATATGCGATACCGACACCTTTAAAACCCTTGATTCAAGGCAGATATCCTGCGGATTTGCCGAAATAATAAAATACGGCATTATATGCGATGCGCAGCTTTTTGAAAAGCTTTCGCAGAAATCGGATAACATTGAAGAAATAATAACACGTTGCGTGGAAATAAAGCGTGATATAGTTGAACATGACGAAAAGGAAAGCGGAGAACGCAAGCTTTTGAATTTGGGACACACCCTTGGCCATGCGGTGGAAAAGCACAGCAATTTTACCCTTACCCACGGCGAGGCTGTGGCGGTGGGCATGATGATGATAGCAAAAATATCCGAAGCAACAGGCATCGGTTGCGGCATTTGCAACGCCCTTGAGCCCTTGCTTAAAAAGTATTCTCTGCCGGATAGTTACAACATATCGCAAAAGGAGCTTTTTGATATTGCCACAGGCGATAAAAAAGTTGACGGTTTATCCGTTACCCTTGTTATGCCCGAAAAAATAGGAAAGTGTATACTAAAAAAGGTTTCGCTGGACGATTTTTCCAAAATGCTTTCTGTTATTGCGTGAGGAACAGTATGACAAATATTGCAAAACAATTAACCGTTTCCGCAGGGAAAAAACTCTGCGGAAATGTTTCCGTTTTATCTTCAAAATCCGAACTGCACAGACTTATATTCTGTGCCTGCCTTTCGGACAAAAGCACGGTTATAAAGCACAATCACGGCCTTTCAAAGGACATTCGTGCCACAATATCCTGCTTTGAAAGCCTTGGTGCAAAAATAAGCTTTGATGATAATAAAATTGTAATAAACAAACCGCTGGATTTTGATTACATATCAAAAGAGCTTTCGCCCGATACAGTAATTTTCTGCAGTGAAAGCGGCTCTACGGCACGTTTTTTGCTTCCGCTTTTATCGCTTGTATGCAAAAACGGAGCTGTTATGGACGGTGAAGGCAAGCTTCCCACACGTCCTTTTTCCGATCTTTGCAATTGCCTTTCACAAAAAGGCGCAAGCTTTTCTTCACACACAATGCCTATCCGCATTGAAAACTGCATAAAACCCGAAGGCGAATTTTTAATAAGCGGAAACATAAGCTCGCAGTATCTTTCGGGGCTTTTGTTTATACTTCCGTTTTGTGAAAATGCAAAAATCACTCTTACCACACCGCTGGAATCATCCGGATATGTGGACATGACAATATCCGCCATGGCAAAATTCGGCGTTAAAGTTACGGAAAGCAACGGCACTTACACCTGCAGCGGCAGTTATTCATCGCCATGCGATGAGCTTTATGCGGGAGGCGACTGGTCAAATGCGGCATTTTTTATGTGCGGAGCAGGCGAAAAAGGAATATGTCTTTCGGGCATGGATCCACAGTCGTTACAGCCCGATAAAGCAATTTCAGATATTCTGGCAGGATGCGGTATGACAATTTGGGATAATTCCGATGGCATTTGCATACGCCGTGATAAAAACATACTTCCCTTTGATGTGGATGCAGGCGAAACACCGGATATTGTTCCCATACTGTGCGTGTTTGCCGCATCGATATGCGGAAAAAGTGTAATACGCAACATCCGCCGACTGCGTTTTAAAGAAAGCGACCGTGTTACATCGGCATGTGCGCTTATAAGCTCTTTGGGCGGAAATATATATGCCGACGAAAACAACATTTATATAGAGGGCAAGGGAACTCTTGACGGCGGCACGGCAGACAGCTTTAACGATCACCGCATTGCCATGTCTGCAGCCATTGCCGCAGGTTTTTGCAAAAACGATGTGACTATCTGCGGAGCCGACGCCGTGACAAAATCCTACCCCGATTTTTTCGAAATACTCAAATCCCTGACGGAGGTTGACCAATGAACTCTATCGGAAACAACATAAAACTTACGGTTTTCGGTCAGTCGCATGCACCATGTATTGGCGCAGTTATTGACGGCTTTGCCGCAGGTACCCCCATCGATGAAGAATATGTGGCAAAAATAATGGCACAGCGTGCACCGGGATCTTCTCCCCTTGCCACAAAGCGCCGTGAACCCGATAAGGTTGAATTTGTTTCGGGCGTGGTAAACGGAAAGGCTGTGGGTTCGCCCATATGCGCCGTTATACGCAATTCCGATACCCATTCATCGGATTACTCGAACCTTATCAACCGTCCGCGTCCTTCCCATGCCGATTATCCTGCCACGGTACGCTACGGTGAAAGCTACGATATCCGTGGGGGCGGTCAGTTTTCGGGAAGATTAACTGCACCCATTTGCATAGCAGGCGGCATAATACTTCCCCTTCTTAAAGCAAAAGGAATAAATGTAGCATGCCATGTTTTATCGGTCGGAAGTGTAAAAGATACTCCTTTTTCCGCCACCGATGATCAAACCGAGCTTATGGAAACCCTTGCAGAAAAACAGTTTCCCGTAATTGATTCCGAAAGCGGCGAAAAAATGCAGCAGCTTATAAAGCAAACATCCGAAAAGCTTGATTCTGTGGGCGG
>JAZSGA010000148.1:0-3800 GCA_045532495.1 Eubacteriales bacterium
CTTACCGATAAAGTTATCAAGCTTATTCCTCATATGTTCCATGATAACGGCATAGAGATGGAATATACCGACGGCGAAACAGATATATCCGATCCGCAAGCACACGCTCTGCTTTCGGATATTGAAGAAAAACTGTTTAACAGAACTCCTTACTCATACGACGGTCCTTATTGTGTATTTATGGATACGATTGTTGAGTTTTTTGAAAAGCCAGAGATTGAAACAGGAAAAAGCATTAAATTCCGTATTCGCTTTATAAACAAGCTCTACGATCAGCGTCACCTGCATATAAAGGTTCATTTGCCTGAAACCTGGACAGCATCAAGTTATAAGCATGACGTTCATATGGTAAATCAGGTATACCACGAAACAGTAAACGGAGTGGAATGGGAAGCAACTGTTACCGCAGGCGAAAGAGTTGAATCAATGAATAAAGTTATTGTTGAAGTAAGCTCACCCGGACGCCCCACAACTTTACTTATTCCCGTAACAATAGCAGGCTGATTGATATTAAATATAAAATAATGCGATGCAGTGGCATCGCATTATTTTTCTTTTCTGAATTCACGGGGCGATTTTCCGTACGTTTTTTTAAACACTCTTGTAAAATATGTGTAATCCTGAAATCCCACACTGTGTGCAACTTCCCAAATAGGCATGTCGGTTGAGGTTATCAGTTTTTTAGCTTTATGCATGCGCCTTTTGCGAATATATTCCGAAATTCCGCAACCCGCTTCATTTGCAAATATTTCATAAAGCTTTGTGCGGCTTATATTAAGCTTGAAGCACAGCTTTGATACATCAATATCTGTATCAAGATTTTGCTCAATATAATCTTTGGCATCGGACAGTATGCGGCTGTTGTGAGGAGTTATAAGCTCTTTCAGGATTATATAGCTGGTACACGCCTCCATGATTTTTGCGGCTGCTAAAATATACGAGCTTTCGGTATATCTTATTTCGCATGCGCTTTGTTTTACTTCTTCAGAAGAAATGCCGTAATCTCCGCAGTATTTGCACAGCGCATTTATTACTTCTTCGGAATTCTTATTGTCGGTAACCTGACCGAACATAAGGTAGCCTACGATACTGTCATTTTGCCTTAGTGCGAGTGCGGCTTCAACAAGCCCTGCGTGACATTTATATAGTATAGGTCCCTGTGATTCATGGCATGCCTTTAAAGATTTTCTGTCACTTATGGCACATTTTCTCGCGGTTACCGCATATTTTCGCATAGTGGTACAGAAATTACAGTCTGTTTCGGGATATGATATTATTTTATTGCAATCGGCATAAAAAAGTATAAAGCGTATGCCCGAAACCGTATAAAAAGACCATAATATATCTTTTAGTTCTTCGAGATTATATTTAATATTCAAAATTATCCGAAACCCCCGTACAATTTTACATGTTTAAAGATAAATTTACCTATTATTATAGCATAAATTATGATAAAATCAAGATGTAATATTTTTTCGGAGGTAACTAACGTGAAAAAACAAACATTTGCATTATTTTTCGGCAATAGAGGCTTTATGCCTGCAGAACTTATTAAAGGAGCCCGCGAGGATATGGTCAAAGCAGTTACCGATGCCGGTTACGACTATATCATTATGGACGAAAACGCCACACGTTACGGTGCTGTTGAAACCCGTGACGAGGGAAGACTGTACGCCAAGTGGTTAAAATCCCATGAAGGCGAATATGACGGAGTTAACTCTGCATGCCAATCTTCATTGATGAAAACGGAGCAATCGCAGCCCTTCAGGATGCAGGTGTGCCGGTGCTTATGCAGGCTTATCCGGATGAAATTGGCAAGATGGATTTCAAGCACAGACGCGACGCATACTGCGGAAAATTTTCTGTAACAGACGTTTTCTGTCAGTACAACGTACCTTTTACTGTTATGAAACCCCATGTTGTTGATCCGCTTTCTAAAGATTTTACGGCAAATCTTCACGATTTTGCGGCAATCTGCCGTGTTGTAAACGGCATGAAGCGTTTTACAATCGGCTGTATCGGTGCAAGAACAACCGCGTTTAAAACTGTACGTTTTGATGAAATTACCATGCAGCGTCATGGTATTAATGTTGAAAGCTTTGACCTTTCGGAATTGTTTGAGTTTGTTCGTGCAAAGAGCGATAACGATGAAAAAGTTCTGGCAAAAAAAGCAGTTCTTGAAAACTATACTGATTTTTCGAATGTTCCCGAGGATAAAAAGCTTATGCTTTCAAAAATCAGCGTAGTTATCGACGAATATATCGAAACATATCATCTCGATGCCATTGCACTTCGTTGCTGGAATGAAATGGAAACATACTTGCGTGTGTGTCCTTGCGTTCTGCTCAGCGAACTCAACGACCGTGGCATAGTGGCATCCTGCGAGATAGACATGTGCTCCGCTATCACCATGCGTGCGTTGCAACTGGCTACATGTGCACCTGCAGCATGCCTTGACTGGAACAACAACTACAGCGATGATCCCAACAAGGTTATTCTGTTCCACTGCGGATCAACAGCCCAGAAGCTTATGAAGAGCAAAGGACAGGTAACATCACACAAGATGTTTGATAAAGGTGATCCCGGTAGCGGATGGGGAACAAATGAGGGCAGAATTGCCGCATTCCCCATGACTTTCTCAAACTGCAAAACCGAAGACGGAAAGATCACCGTTTACTTCAGCGAAGGCGAATTTACAGACGACAACATAGAAGATGCGTTTTTCGGATGCGGCGGTGTGGCTAAAATCGACAATCTGCAGGATAAGCTTATAAAGCTTGCCCGCGGCGGATTCAAGCATCACACAACTGTTTCCATGGGACATGTTAAAAACATACTTGAAGAAGCATTTAAGTATTATCTCGGCTACGATGTGGTGAGCATAGATGACTGATATTAAGTATTTTGGCGGTCTGGACGTTGGAACAACGGGATGCAAAATCGTTGTATTTGACAGTAACGGCAAACATTTTAAAACATATTACACTGAATATGATTCTACCCACAGTGGTGGCAACCATGAAATAGATTTTTTAACAGTAAAAAACGGCGTAATGCAGGTTCTTAAAAACGCAGCAAACGATTGCACTCTCGAATCTATTGGTGTTTCAAGTTTCGGCGAAACCTTTGCTATGCTTGATGAAGACGATAATGTTTTATCCGCCTCCATGCTGTACACAGACCCACGTGGAACCGAGCAATGCAACATGCTTTGCGATGCACTCGGAATTAAAAAGCTTACTCGCATTACGGGAGTCAAGCCGGATAAGATGTACAGCATTTCAAAAATCATGTGGCACCGTGATAACAACCCCAATGCTTTTGAAAAATGCACCAAAATATTGCTCGGAGAAGATTATATAGTTTACTCTCTTACGGGCAAGCGCAAAATTGATTATTCTCTTGCCGCCAGAACAGCAGCATTTGATATAAAGAACAAATGCTGGTGCAAGGAAATCTTTGATGCTGCAGGTATATCGGTGGACCTTATGAGCGAAGCTGTGGAAACCGGATCGTATGCTGGCACAATCACAGATAAAGTAAAAACACAGCTTGGCATAGATTACGATATAGATGTGGTATGCGGATGTCACGATCAGGTAGCCGCAATGATTGGTGCAGGCGTGTTTGAAAAGGGAATTGCCATGGACGGCACAGGCACCGTTGAATGTATCCCCGTGGTACTGGATTCCGTGCCCGATTCCGACGGACTTTATGACGGAGGTTATTCGGTAGTTCCGTTTATAAACGGCAAATACGCATGTTACGCGCTGTCTTTTACGGGCGGTGCAACTCTCAAA
>JAZSGA010000018.1:0-4250 GCA_045532495.1 Eubacteriales bacterium
TTCGCCCTGTGCATTTGTAAGGAATTCGCCCATGAGCTTCTTTTCGCCTGTAGCAGGGTCACGAGTAAATGCAACACCTGTACCGCAATCATCACCCATGTTACCAAACGCCATCATCTGTACGTTAACAGCGGTACCCCAGGAATAAGGAATATCGTTGTCGCGGCGGTAAACGTTTGCTCTGGGGTTGTCCCAAGAACGGAATACTGCCTTTACAGCGCCCATAAGCTGTTCTTTAGGATCAGAGGGGAAGTCAGAACCGATCTTGCTCTTGTATTCTGCCTTAAACTGCATAGCGAGTTCTTTAAGGTCTTCTGCAGAAAGTTCAACGTCCTGAGTAACACCCTTCTTTTCTTTCATTTCGTCGATAAGTTCTTCGAAATACTTCTTGCCGTCTTCCATAACAACGTCGGAGTACATCTGGATAAATCTTCTGTAGCAGTCCCAAGCCCATCTGGGGTTATTGGAGCTCTTTGCCATATATTCAACAACATCTTCGTTAAGACCGAGGTTGAGGATTGTATCCATCATACCGGGCATGGAAGCACGTGCACCGGAACGAACGGAAACGAGAAGGGGGTTTTCCTTATCGCCGAACTTCTTGCCGCAGATTTCTTCCATCTTTGCAATGTTTTCGTTGATTTCAGCCTGGATTTCGGGGTTGATCTGACGACCATCTTCATAGTACTTTGTGCAGGCTTCGGTAGAAACAGTAAAGCCCTGAGGAACGGGAAGGCCGATCTTTGTCATTTCAGCAAGGTTTGCACCCTTACCGCCGAGGAGTTCGCGCATGTCTGCATTACCCTCGGTAAAGAGATATACATACTTTTTGCTCATGTATTTTTCCTCCGTTTTAAAATATTTGCATAATTTCGCACCAATTATTATACCACAAATATTTCCAATTTTCCATAGTATTTTAGGAAATTTTACACATTTACACACTTTGAACAAATCGGATAATTTTAGTTCCGTGTTTTTGTATGTTTCATACAATTTTGCATCAAAAAATCAGGCTTGTAAACCCGTTTTACGGGATAATGGTGAGGGTAAAATCTTTTCCTCTGTATGTTTCCGCGAAAGCTACGGCAAAGGCATTTTTTTATTATTGCCGCCACAAATGAGGTAAAACCGTGATTAAGGCTGTGAGTCGGCTCGTCATATTCCCAAAGTGTTTCGGTCATTTCCGCCATATGTCTGAAATAAAGTCTGATGTCTTCAATAGCTTTGTCATATTTTCCTGCATTTGCAAGAAGATACAGACGGATCATATAGCCGAGAAATATATTTGCTTTTGCAATTTCGGGGTAACACTCACTCACATTTCTTGAAGGGCCGAAATCATTTACAAGGCGTTCCCAAAGCACCGGAAGAGTTTTTTCTGACACTATGCCACAGAAAAAGGCATAGTACTGGCACGCCTCCGTACATTCTCCGCTATTGTGCGCAACACCGTTTTCGTCATATACAGCATTGTCACAAAACCACTGTCCGTCGAAGGATTTTTCGAGTATCACCGATGAGAGCTTTTGAGCCTTTGCTTTCATACTTTCATCTTCATAAAGAATTCCCGCGGCTTTCAGCATTTTGCAATAGAGCATATTCAATGGATAATTTATATCCTGAATAAGCTCATCCGAACGGGAATAATCTATCAGCACCCACCTGCCTGCTTTTGAAAGCAAACCGTCGCTGTTCTCGTATTTCTTGAAAAATTCCACAAGAGCATATATCCTGCCCTTTGCCATATCCAAAAGTGTGCGGTCGCCTTCTCTTTCGGTTATATAAGCTTCAAGCTGTAGCACATACCACATTGCCCAATTGGGAATAAATCCATGGTCATGATGGTCTGCGGGATAACAGCTCGTTATCATTCCATCGGGGATATTGTCGAATTTGTCACGCATCAGATAGTGCTCGAGAAAAGCTGTTTCGACAACACTTTTTCCGGTCAAGGCTTTTTCTGCGTGTGAGATAAAAAAGCTATCGCAAAGCCACGGGGCACGCTCTCTTGTGGGACAGTCCATATAAAGGTCAAGCACGTTCGCCCTGAAAGAAGAAACAGCTGCATCATATATTTTTTTAATAACAGCATCATTCATTTCGGGAGGCGGCAAAATAAGCTTTGACGGGAAATCAAATCTTATCAGTTCCGCCTTATGAATCGTTGTTTTTGCCGTTGCATACAGCTTAAAATATTGCATCGAATAGGGTTCAAACATAAAAAGTTTTCGTCTTCCTGCGGGCAAAGTCCATTTTACCGCGCTGCAAGCAGGCAAGCGCATAAAATCGACATCGCCTTCTGTCAGCATTTCATCAAACGCACCGTAAAGCTCTCCTCCCTCGGTTTCTATATCAAGAACCACAAATCCCGCCAAGACCTTTCCCAGTGAAAAAATTGCATACGAACCTTCTTCAATCGTATATTCCGTTGCGCAAATGTCGCAAACTTCGCCGTTAATCCCGAAAAGTCCGTTCATTTCTTCGGAAAGCTCGCATTCGAGTTCTTCTCTCGGAAAACCTTTGATATAATCACATATCCCGCATAAAGACCAGTCATCATATATTCTTCCCGTTGGTCTGAGCTCAAAATCTCCACATTTTATAACTTTTTCAAAAGGTGCTCTCTCATATTCCGCATACGGCACCTGCCTTTTTATGGATATCAGCGAAGGAAAACATTCCTCACACAACGGCTCGCTATCTTCCCTGTTCAGATCATAAACCTCAATAAAGGGGCGCTGGTACGAATATCTCTGAACCTTACGGAGCCTTGAGTTTTTTTGACGGACAACAAATCCACCTTTTCCCGTTGCCGCAAGAAGTTTTTCGCCGCAAACAAGCTCTGCCTGAAGATAAGGGGGTTCATCCATTACATAATAACTGTTCACATTATACCCCGCAACAATTATTTCAAATTCCTTGCAAGGCGGTATCTTCAACTCATCAACACGCTGATAGCCCTGAGCTGTTCTTGCAGGTCCTGCTGCAAAAAGCTCTCCGTCAACAAATATCTGCCATAGATTTCTGCCTGCAATATGCAAAACACAGTCGTTTTCTATGGCGAATTCCGGCTTGAAGGAAAGGGTTATATTCATCTCGGATCTCAACATTTTGCCCCATACCGGCAAGGCATATAAAAACTCAAACCTTTCCATAATATCCACTCCTTTGTTCTTGCCCTTGTTGTTTTTACTCTATTTTAACGCAAAAAAAGCAAAAGTCAACACCTTATTATTCAAAAGTTTCACTATTGACTCATCACGAATACCACGGCAAAAATAAAAATTCTCGGCCTCCGAAAATTTGTTAATTTTACACAATTTGTTATTTTTTTGACACTTATGACAAAAAAAAGACCACCGGCAAAACTGCCGATGGCCCGAAAACAAACTTGTTAATTTATTTTCACGGAATTATGCAACAGTCCATGAACCGTCGCCGTTGTCAGTTGCAACACGTTCGTTGTTGAACTTTGTTCCGCTGATAGTTGTGGGATTGTACTTGTGGTATGTACCACCGTTGAGGTTGATAACCGCCTTCTTGTTTTCTGTATTTGACCAGCCGTAGCGGCAGATTGTGTCGATACCGCCATTGGAATAGCCGCTGTCAAATGTACCGCCGTTGATTGTAACATCAGCGCCTTTGAATACGGAGACCGCACCGAAATCACTCGAAACAGTAACATCGTCGGAATCGATTACAACAGCACCCGACTGAAAACGCAATGCATAACCGCTTACAGAAGAGATAATACCCTTACCGCCGAGGCGTTCACGCATGTCTGCATTACCCTCGGAAAAGAGATATGCAAATTTCTTGCTTATGTATTTTCACCTCCGTGAATACATATTTGCATAATTTCGCACCAACTATTACAACACAAACTGTCGGGAATTTCCATAGTATTTTACCATTTTTTGATATTTACACATTTTTTGCAATTTATCAGCGTGCGACGCAATATAATTGGGTATTTTTCACCAAAATATTGCGCTGTACGCGAATGATATGCGCCCAATTATCGTTTTTCAAAATAAGGAAGCACGGAAATCGGAGCATCGACGGTAACGGTTTTACCACCGTCAAATATTTTTTCACCAAGATAAGCCCATCTTCCTGCCGGAAGCTTTACTGCACGTTCAGTAACGCCTTTTTCAACAACCGGTGCCACAAGTATTTTATCACCCAGCATAAACTGATCGGTTATCTGTTCAAATCCCTGACCCGGAAATTCATATTCCATATAT
>JAZSGA010000106.1:0-2202 GCA_045532495.1 Eubacteriales bacterium
CTTTTCTGCGGCAATGTCGATCTGATGAGCAGTGTCTCCATCAGCAGTACACACAACAGTATTTACGCCTGCAGCGTTGAAACGGTATTCAAAATCATGCTCCTGAAGCTGATTTACAGCGGGGATAGCAATGGCACCAAGTTTGTTAAGTCCGATCATGGCAAACCAGAACTGATAATGACGTTTAAGCACCAGCATTACACGGTCGCCTTTTTTGACGCCGAGGGAAGCAAAATAATTTGCACACTGGGCGGATGCTTTTTTAACATCTGTAAACGTTATACGGCGTTCAACCTTATTTTTATCTATATGCATCATTGCAAGCTTATCGGGCTCACGCTCAGCAAGCGCGTCAACAAGGTCAAAGGCGAAGTTGAATTTATCTTCATTTTTAAATGTGATAGAAGTGGGGGTTCCGTCCTGATCTTCTACCACATCAATGAATTTGCGATAAATGCGATCCTTTTCATCTTTGTGTACGGCGCCGATTATCTTGCGAGTAATGCGCTCGGGTGATGCGGCATCCTCGGCATCATCGTCATCGGCTTTAAGCACGATGGCGTAGAACTTACAGTCTTTACCGTTTGTAGCAATCATACCGTGAGGTGTGTCACTGTCGTAGTAAATGCTGTCTCCGGGGCCAAGCACTTCCTTATGCTCACCAACCTGAACCATAAGGTGACCTTCAATTACAATATCACATTCCTGACCGGCATGGGTGGTAAGCTCAATATCAGAATTTTGCGCCTTTTCATCATAGTTTATTACAACATAAAGCGGCTCTGCAATACGGTTTTTAAAAGCATATGCCAGGTTGTAGTATGTCATGCCGTGGGCATTGGCAATTTGTTGTCCTGCGCCTGCACGTGTAACAGTATAGGATTTAAGGTTAGGGCTGTAACCCTCGATAATATCTGTAACATTTACACCAAGTGCAAGAGCACAGCGGTAAATGAAAGCAAAGTTAAGGTCGCTGTTTCCGCGTTCGCAATCAAGATATTCTTCGACGGAAACACCTGTGTTTTTTGCCATTGATTGGGGAGAAAGGCCTTCGATCTCACGCAGCTCGCGGATACGCCCGGCCATTTCTTTGATCTTTTGATCAAGTTCGATAAATTGTGACATAAATACCTCCGTTTTGGGGACAAAAAAACGCCCCAAAGTTAAAATTACTTTGAGACGAGCAAATTAACCCGCGGTACCACTCAAATTGCGATATGATAATATCGCCCCTCAGGATCAAACAATCCCTTGTGCATTAACGCAGCTATCACGGAGAGGGTCTACGGCAAAAGCTTTCTTCCTCCCGGCTCAGAAGCTACAATCACAAAAACATCGCTATGGCTTGCACCGTCCGCCAGTTCTCTGAAAGGTCATATTTTTGTGTACTCTTCGTCAGCGCCTTTTTAATAATAATTAATTATACCATAGTTTTGGTAATGTGTCAAGCTTTTTGAGCAAAATAGTGGTTTTAAAAAGGCAGCCTCATCTGCCTTAAAGAATTATATAAACAATCCAACTAAAGATGTCAGTCCAAAAGATGCCACAGTCATAATAACTCCGGCAACAAGCACGCCTGCAATGATTGATGGGAGCGCATATTTAAATCTCATGTCGAAAAGAGCAGCTATCATTGATCCTGTCCAGGCTCCGGTACCCGGAGCAGGAATAGCAACAAACAAAAACAAACCAAAAGCAGCATTTTTCATAACCTTATCGCCTTTTGACTGAACTTTGCTTTCGAGTTTATGTACAACACCGGCAAACAGCCTGGTTTTTTTTAGCCAGTTAAATATGGGTCGTGTGAGTAAAATCAAAAAGGGAACAGGAAGAATATTTCCGATTACAGATATCAAAAATGTTTCCAACATGCCCATATCAAGCAGGGTTGCCCCCAACGGTATTGCTCCACGCAATTCTATAATTGGGAGCATAGATACAATAAGAAGTTTTATTTCGTTAGGAACAGCACCCAACAGTGCTATGATTTTTTCTCCCATCATTTACCTCACAAATCAAATATTTAATATATTATACATTAAAAAAATCAATAAGTCAAGGCGTGAACAAATACAAAATGCGGCACAGTAAAAACTGCGCCGCAAATGTTTTTTCGTAAGAAATTAAAGAGCAGGGATGTTGATTTCGATTTCCTTGCCAGCCTTGTGAGAATCTGCAATACCGGAAAGGATTGCCTGATTG
>JAZSGA010000024.1:0-2897 GCA_045532495.1 Eubacteriales bacterium
GCACCGCCGTTTACCAGCAAAGCGTAATCTGCTATGGTGGATGCGGAAATTGCAGCGCCTGTATCGGCACAAAGCTCGGCGTTGTTGATGATCGCAAACTTGCCGGCATTGGCGTTGTAAATACCCTGGTTGATCTTTTCACCTACGGTAACGCCTTTAATGGTGCCGCCGTTTTCTTTGATCTGTTTGTTGTTTATAATGATTATCTGGTTGCCGTTTACATATGTGCAACGGTTTTCGCTGGGGGTAATGGAGCCGTAGCCCTGGCGGTCGCCATAGCCGATCTTGGCATCGGAAGCGAATGTACCGCCGTAGATATTATACCACAGATTGCCGTTAATTTTACCGGTTGTTGTGGTGGTGGTAAGAGCGCCTGAAATGTTGCCGCCATAAATGTTGTAGGTAACATCACCTGTTACGGTATGCATACCGACAGTTGATATACCGTTACGTGAAATACCCGAAAGGTTTACAACTTTGCCACCGTAGATATCGATTTTGGAATCGCCGGTTACGTTTATTGTCTCACCGTAGCCTACTGCAGCAGCGGAATCGCTGATCTTGCCGGCATACATAACAATGTTTGTGGGCTTGCCGCCGCAGTTAACGGTTGCACCAAAGCGCACATTATTATCTACTGTAAAGTTTTCGCCAAGGGTAAGGGTGTGGCCGCGGGTTTCGGTCCAGATCTCGTCTGTTGCACCGACCATGGAAATGTTATCAAGCACCACATCGCCTCTTGTGATGGTAAGAGATGCGTTGGTGAGCTTTGCATTTTCATCAATACCCTCGATGGTTATCGTTTTGCGTGCCAGGGAACCGTCGGTAAAGCCAACCGAACCGCTTACAAGGATCTTACCGCCAACGGGCGAAAGAGCGTCGATGGCTTCGGATATGGATGTGTATGCGGTATATGTGTTTTCGCCCACGGTAACGCTGCCTGTGGTGGAAACGTAAGCAATGGCGCTGCCATCGTTGTAATCCACAAGTTCGCCGTCTGCGTTATAGATAGTGGGTATTACCTGGTTGAAGGAAATGCCGTTGAACCAGCTCTTTTCGCCTTTTGTGATTGTATTACCGGAAATCAGACCAAAGGGATAATGACGTCCCTGGTAGAGGTAGGATCCGGGATGGTGGGTGGCTGCGGCTTCAGCAAATGCGCTGAAATCAAAATACTGTGTTACCCATTTGCCGCTGATAAGAGGCTTTGTTACCTGAGAAACGCTCATAGGGTACTTTGTGGATCCGGGCAGCCAGCCGGTGGGAGAGCCGTTGTAGTATAGCTGGTCAAGCTCCATTGTGATGTTCTGGGGAACTGTGGAGCCGTTGGGTTCGTAATAATATGTTACACCAACGTATTTATATTCGGGGAAGTCTATTTTTTTGGAAATAGAGTGATATTTGAAGTAGTCAACCTGAGGTCTCTCTGTGCTTGAGGTGTCGGGTGTTACCGGCTTTGCGGAAAGGCCTTCAAAAGTTGTAAGCGCACCGATGGAACCGCCGTAAACTTCGGTATATGCCGAAGCGCCCACGGTAATGGGAGGAAGAACTGTATCGGGGGCCTGCGCAGGGGTTATGGAAGAAGTGTCGCCGTCGATGTAAATGTAACGGAGATCACCGTCGCATCCCTTGCCCACATCGGTCATAACACATTCAACCAGCCATTCCTTGTTGGCAAGGCCTGTTTTAAGCTCTCCAGGGTAAGGAAGTCCGCCGTTGTAGTTCTTTACGAGGGAAACAGTTCCGGTGTAAACTTCGGAAGGATCAGCTGTGGATGTGATGGTATATTCAAGTGTACCGCTGGTGGGTTTACCGTAGTTGAAGAAACCAACTGCAGTACCTGTGAATTTAAACGCAAAGGAAGCGTTGCGGACGGTTGTGGTAATTCTGCCGTTTGAGTTTGCAAGTGAGCTTGCGGTGCTTGTGGTTACAGGCTGCCAACCGTGAAGATCGGAAACTGTAAAGCCGGCATCCTTAAAGCTTATGTAGCGTCCGTTTTCCTTAAGGTGAGCCTCGTTGCCCTTTGTGGAAGCATATGAGGGGGTTGTTGCAAGGTCAACGGATACAACGTCTGCATCATGCGAAACGGTATCACCCAGCTGTTCGGAAATGTAATCTGTAACGGTTTGCGCATAAACAGCATAACCTGCATCGCCGGGGTGGCAGCTGTCGGTTATATATTTGCGCCAGATAGATCCGGAATCAGATGAATCAGATGTGGAAAGTGTTTTGCCTGCGGCAATGTAATCTGCATTTATAACGTTGATAAGTGCATGGCCGACATTTACCTGGGGCAGGCCGTAATATTCGGCAAGGGCACGCTGTGCTGCAAAGTGTACGTAGCCCTCATCGCCGGTGTTGAGCCATTTGTGCGCAACACTGATATCCATTGTGAACACAGGGATAATGTTGATCTTGGGGTTTGCCTTGTATGCCTGACGGATGATGGATTCATAGTTGATCTCCGTCTGCACCTGTGTTAAGGAGTCGTAAATATCGTTTATTGCAAATTCAATAAACAATACATCCGGAGGGTTATCGGAGCCAAGCTGGCAATCCTGCCATACACGGTAGGAGCCAAAATAGCTTCCTGTTGCACCAATGGCAGCGTGAACGTTGGTAACGTTTTTGTTGTATGTGGTGCCGGGGCCGAAATTGTCAACAAACCACTGGCCAACAAGTGCACGCCAGGATTTTGTTGAGGCGTCGGATGAGCCCGAACCCACAGTTACCGAACCGCCAAGGTAAGCAACTTTGAGTTCTGTTTCGTTTTCATCCTGCAAAAGATGCCACAGATTCTGCAGCTGCGATGCAGGCATGGTATCCTCTGCCAAAACGCTTACGGGGATGCAGGAAATAACAAGCATCAGCGAAAGCAGCAGAGAAATGAGTTTTAC
>JAZSGA010000121.1:0-3180 GCA_045532495.1 Eubacteriales bacterium
GTTTTCTCCGGGAAGATCACGCATAACTTCGGCATAGCCTATTATCATGGTAAGCGGCGTGCGCAGATCGTGTGAGGTGTTCGCAATAAGCTCGCGTTTTACGCTGTCGGATTGCTTCAGTTCTTTCGTGGCATAGTTCAGCGTGTCGGCAAGCTGGGATATTTCAAGATAATCCGCTCCCGTAAAACTGGCATTGTAGTTGCCTGCGGCAAGCTGTTTTGCCGATTTGGTTATATTGGTTATGGGTTTGGATATGGAATTGGCAAGGGCATTCGCACTGAAATAGGCTATAAAAAGGATCAAGATGGATTGGAGTATAAGAACCACCTGCAGAGTTTTAACGGTGGATCTTATCGGAGTAATTACACTGTCAAATAAGAGGAAAAACTCGCTTCCGTCCGATCGTGAAACGATTTTTGCATAAAGCAGCTCCTGAGTTATTCCGCGTTTGAAAAAAGGAGGAGCTCCGTGGGTAAATGATTTTTTCGGTGAAAATTCCGCGGGTTTGGAATTTTTGTCATTATATTGAGGAGCGTTTTGTGATGTAGAAAAAAACACATGTGCTCCTCTTTGATATGTCTGCAGACAGTCGCCGCCGTTTTGCTGTGCGTCTTCATATATAAAATAAAGCTCGCTGTCACGTAGCATGGATAACACATTGTCATGTCCTGCAATGACCGAAAAAACCGGTGTAAAAACAGCGGTGGAATCGGAAGAAGTGGATTCTATGATTTTTACCGATATTTCGCTGCTTGCCGTGGCATTGGTGATGATACCGTACATGCTTTCGGTTCCGAAGGTTTCGGAAGCTTGTATTGCAGACGTTATTTTGTCGGCTGTATCTATAAGAGTTTGTGTTTTTATCTGTTTGTAAATGGTTTCAAGCAAAGCTATTTGGAATATCCATAACAAAGCAATAAGCAATGCCGCAAATATCATAAACTTGATAAAAACTTTGTATTTAAGCTTTTTTTGCTTAATTTGAGGCTGCTTCAAAACGGTAACCTACTCCTCTCAGAGTTACTATGTTGGAACTGTATTCGCCGAGATTTTTACGCAACAGCTTGATATGCGTATCAAGTGTTCTGTCATCGCCGAAAAAGTCATATCCCCACACATTGCTTATAAGCTTTTCACGCGTAAGCGCTATGCCACGGTTTTTCACAAGGTAAAACAGCAGATCATATTCTTTTGGTGTGAGATTTACGTTTTTTCCGTCGATGGTAACAAGTCTGCCGGTGAAATCTATGCAAAGACCGCCTATTTTTACTGTGTCTGTGGAGGTGTTGGAGGCTCTTTTTATTATTGCGGATATTCTTAACATAAGCTCCTTGGGCGAAAATGGCTTTACAACATAATCGTCAACGCCCACCTCAAAACCGTGGATCTTATCGTATTCCTCGCCTCTGGCGGATAGCATGATTATCGGGGTTGTGCTGTTTTTACGTATCTCACGGCATACTGAAAAACCGTCAAGATCGGGCATCATTATGTCAAGAACTATTATATCAAATTCCTGCTCGCGGCAAATGCTTACCGCCTGAAGTCCGCCTGAGGCTTCTGTAACTGTGTGACCTTCAAACTCGGCATATTTTTTTATTATTTCACGTATTTTAAGTTCGTCATCTACAACAAGTATTTTACTCAACTGCAAAAACCTCCTTTTTACACACTTGTATAAGCATAATTGTATGCGGTTAATGTGAATTTAGTGTGAAAATCAAATGAAAGAATGAAAAAAATTAAAAAAAATCGAAAAAATTGCAAAAATCTCTTTTAACTCGGTGAATTTTGTGGTACAATATAAAATTGATAGAAAAATAATATGACTGGAGAATATTTGTGGGACGTAATAAAAAACTGTTTTCGGCTTCTATCGGAGGTTTTAACAAATCTCAGGTAGTCGAATACATCGAAGAACTTAACAGAAAAGCAAGACTTGCTTCCGAACAGTCGGAATTTGAAATATCCCGGCTTGAATCCGAAGTTGCAGAGCTTGAAGCTAAAACCTCCGAGTTGAGCGAGCTTAAAGAAAAGTTTGCCGAAACCGAGAATCAGCGTAAAATGCTGGCTGATGATGTAGAAAACCAACGCGCTGTTATCGAATCGCTTCAGAAAGAGCTTGACAGACTTTCATCAATAGAAAAAGAATACGAAACCCTTAAAGAAAAGGCTCAGCAGTTTGATTCGGATAAAGCAAATGCCGGCGGAATACTTGAACGTGCAAAGGC
Source organism: Eubacteriales bacterium (assembly GCA_045532495.1). Taxonomy (GTDB): domain Bacteria; phylum Bacillota; class Clostridia; order Oscillospirales; family CAG-382; genus UMGS1052. The sequence continues at coordinate 2,232 of JAZSGA010000121.1, forward strand.
CGAATCGGCAAAAATTCTTGCCGCATGTAATGCTGAAGCAGCAGAAATTGTCCGCTCTGCCAAGGAAACAGCCCGTGAAAAAGCCGAAAAATTGCTTGAAGAAAGTGAAAAACAAGTGGCTGAAAATATCCGCAAGGTAAAATACCTTTACAAACGCCGTGATGAGCTTTTGGCGGCCTTTGAAAAGGTAAAGGATGCGGCAGGCGGTTTTTATGAAAGCATTGCCAGCACACTCTCAAAAAATTCCGAGGACTGATCATGGCAACTTTCAGAATTAATACATCTGATCTGAAAAAACGTGCCACGGAATTTCATGCAGGCGATGAACTGTTGCTATCGGGCACGGTTTATACCGCCCGTGATGCGGCACATAAAAAAATCAGATATTTACTTGAAAATGGCATGCCGTTGCCTTTTGAGCTTGACGGTGCGTGCGTTTATTACGCAGGTCCAACCCCTGCACGTCCCGGTATGCCCATTGGCTCCTGCGGTCCCACAACCTCATCGCGCATGGATGTATATGCTCCTCAACTGCTTGATAACGGGCTTTGCGCAATGATAGGCAAGGGAAAACGTAATAGCGATGTTGCAGAAGCCATAGTACGCAACAAAGCTTTGTACCTTTGCTCTGTAGGAGGTGCTGGAGCGCTTGCTGCAATGTGTATAACTTCATGCGAGGTTATCGCTTTTGAAGAGCTTGGTTGTGAATCGGTAAAACGGCTGGAGTTTTGCGATTTTCCCGTATATGTAGCTATAGACAGTTACGGAAACAGTCTGTTTAAAGGATGAAATTTACCCCGACATTTGTCGGGGTATTTTATTGCCTTTTTTCTTTTACTGCCTCCTTTAAAGTTGCTATGGCATCCGAAAGATTTCCAACTTTATCTATAAGACCTATTTCCACAGCGTGATTGCCGTCTATTACGGTGCCGATATCCGCAACAAGCTC
>JAZSGA010000006.1:0-2254 GCA_045532495.1 Eubacteriales bacterium
GAAAATACGTTCAAGATCTCCTGAAAATATTCGCGATGAAGTTCAAGTTCTTGCCGAAAACGGTTACAAAGAAATTGTACTTACGGGTATTGAGACCGCGGCGTACGGCAAAGATATAGGCTGCTCTTTGTCACAAGTGCTTAAATTGTGCGATGCTGTCGAAGGCATTGAACGTATTCGTCTCGGATCGCTTGAGCCCACCGTAATAAAAGATGATTTTGTTGCTGAAATAGCTTCAATGAAACATGCGGTTCCGCATTTTCATCTGTCATTACAAAGCGGCAGCGACTTCATTTTACGCCAAATGAGAAGAAAATACAACACCGCAATGTTTTATGATAAACTCTGTAAGCTCAAAGCCGCTTTGCCGGATGCAACTTTTACCACAGATATTATTGTGGGGTTCCCCGGTGAAACTCAACAGCATTTTGAAGAAACATGCGAATTTGTAAAAAAATGCGGATTTCTTTATGTACATATATTTCCATATTCCAAACGCGCAGGCACTGATGCCGCTGTTATGCAACAGCAGGTACCTCAAATCGAAAAGAAAAAACGGGCATCGATTCTAAAGCAAATAATGCTTGAAACAAGAATTGGTGTTCTTAAAAACTATGACGGAAAAGTAGCCGATGTTCTGTTTGAGGAAAAATCGGATGACGGCTTGTATATTGGTCATACGCAGCATTATATTGAAGCAAAATTGACCGATATAATCGACGATCCTTCGGGACAAATACATAAGTGCAAGCTTATTTTTGACGGTTCACACGAATACATGAAGTGTACCCTTGCAAAATAAAACGAAAGCCCGAAACATTGTTGTTTCGGGTTTTGAATTATTTGTTTCATTTATCCAGTTTTGCAACAAATTCGCAAAGCTTTTCAGTAGAATCAGGCTTGCTGAGAAAAGCGATGGATTTTTTCATAAGCTCTATTCTTTCGGGATTCTTGAGTATTTGGTAGATAACTTCATCAATAGGACAAGTTTCGCTTGCCGCCATTGCTGCACCGTTATTGAGCAAGAACTCGAGGTTTCGGTCTTCCTGGCCGGGTATGGGGTTTATAAGGATCATTGGCAGATGCATGGCAAGAGATTCCGAGGTGGTAAGTCCGCCGGGTTTTGTAAGGATACAATCAGAAGCAGCCATAAGCTCATCAACGTTATTCACAAATCCGTATGTAACAAATTTCTTTGTTTTACGCATGCTGTCGATTTGCTTTTTGGCATCGGAATTATTTCCGCATACCACAATTGCCTGAAAATCAAGGGGAAGGTTGTCGATGGTAGCCACAATTCGCTTTATATTTCCAAAGCCCATACTGCCACTCATTATCAGCAGTGTAAGCTTTTGCGGATCAAGATTAAGCGTTTTACGTGCAGAAGCTTTATCATGTTGATTATTTGAAAATTTGGGGTTTATGGGAATACCGTATGGCAGTATCTGTTTTATATTAAACCCTTTTTTGATAAGCTGATGTTCAAGAAGTTCACTGGCAACAACCATATAATCTGTATTAAGTGCTTCTTCCCAGAACGGATGCAATGTGAAATCGGTTACAATGCCAATATTTACTGAATTTATAATTCCCTTTTCTTTGAGAATCGACACCATTGCTGCCGCAAAGCAATGCGTGGTAATGATAACATCCGGGTTATAATCTTCAATGTAGCTGCGCAGTTTTGATGCAAGCAGTGATTTTACAAGGTTTATGCTGTTAAGATCGTCACTCGAACGTCTTCTTCGCTCTGCTCTGCGATATATTTTAGCATAGGGCTTGGGCAACAATTTGGTCGATATCTGATAACCGTCATCAATGGCTCTTGCGAGAATTCTGTTTATGTGTTCAAAGGCGTCAAGAAGCTGACATTCAAGACCTTTTTCTTTAAGACATTGAATAAGAGCTTTTGCTGTGCTGTTATGACCTTGTCCGCAGGTGACGGAAATTACAAGTACTTTCATAAAAATGCTCCTGTGCATGAATAATTATATAAATCAGGTAAGTTTGTTAACAATTATATCATATAATATAATCATAGTTATTATATTACAATTATACACCTAAAAAAATCCGATTTCAATAGGCATAGAAAAATTAATAATTATTTTCAACATTCTGATATTCGTGATACTTTTCAAGTAAAGCCTGTTCAATTTCATTTCTTGCATCTGCATTTATCGGATGAACTATGTCGGAATATGTTCCGTCTGCCCTTTTGCGTGACGGCATTGCAACTATTGTTTTACCTTTT
>JAZSGA010000068.1:0-6313 GCA_045532495.1 Eubacteriales bacterium
GAGGAAAACCCCAGGTCGAGAAGTGCAAAACTCAGAATTTTAGAAAAAATATGACGGAGGCTTAATATGACTTCTTTTGCAGATGATAACAGAAGAATTCTAAATGCAAAAAAAAGCCAATATAATAGAACAGACAGAACACATGCAGGTCCGTCTGTTGCACCCTCTCGCCCTGTTGCAAAAAAGGCAGTAAACCGTGAAGAAACTCTTGGAGATGCTGTTATGCGTGCGGCGGCAAGAGTTAAAAAACAAAAGGCTGCAAAGAATGCCGAATTTGCGGTTACAAATCGCCAGACCATACGTGATTCCCTGGCGGCAGGTGTAAACAAGGTGGATTACAATTACGAAGAATATACAGTTGAAGAAAACAACTTCCCCATAAGCCTTGCTGCAATTGCTGTGGCTGTTACCGTTGTTGCGGTTTTTTTGCTTCTTAATTATTCGCAGATAACAAAATACAACAGCAATATAAACAGACTCGAAGAATCATTGGCGGAATATAATGCGCAGATAGCAGAATATGATATTCTGCTTGATAAAAAATGCGACCACTCCGTTATCGAAGCATATGCTGTGGAAAACGGTATGGTTACATCCGAACAGATAACATCCCGTTATGTTACAATGTCTGACAGCTACAAGATAGTTAAATCCGACGAAACTGAATCCGAGGTAACGGTAAGCACCGTGATGTCGGGTGTTGTTAAGCTGTTTGGCGAAGTGTTGGGAAATAACTGAAATTAATCAGCAAATTATACAAAAAAGAGATGCAAAAATTAATGCCTCTCTTTTTTTATCAAAATAATAATACGAAAGGGCAGCGTGATAAAATGAAAGATATGAACGATATGCGTAAAAGACCTACAGTAAAACGTGTGGCTATAGTTGTTGCTGTTTTTACAGCCATGCTGCTGCTTCTTATATTCAATCTGATTAACAAGCAGATAATAAACTCCGATTATTACCGCCAGAAAGCGGTGGAACAGTATACCACAGAAATGGCAATAACTCCGGAACGCGGCACGATATACGACCGCAACATGAAAGCTCTTGCCATGAGTGCCACTGTTGAGGATGTTTTTATATCGCCAAACGAAATAGCTACCGAAAACGAGGACAAAATAGTAACTTACCTGGTGGAAAAGCTTGGGGTTGAGCGTGATGCTCTTGAACCTTATATTTCCAACAAAAAAAGCAAATACCGCAGGGTAAAGGATAAGGTTGAACGTGAGGTTGCCGACGAGATACGCGCGTGGATGAGCGAAAACGAGCTCACCGACGGCATACACTTCCGTGATTCCACAAAACGCTATTATCCTTACGGAAACCTTGCAAGCCATGTGCTTGGCTTTACGGGATACGATAATTCCGGCGTTTACGGTATAGAGGCAGAGTACGACAATGTTCTTAAGGGTGCACCGGGAAAACTGGTTACCGCACAGGATGGCGTGGGAAAAAGCATGCCCTTTGAATATGAGGATTATATAGGTGCGGAAAACGGAAGCAATCTTGTGCTTACCATTGACTGGACAATACAAAGCTTTCTTGAAAAAGCTCTGGATGCAGCATTGGTGGATACAGAGGCAAAAAACCGTGTTCTTGGTATCGTTATGGATGTAAACACGTGCGAAATACTTGCCATGTCGGTAAAACCGGATTACGATCCCAACAATCCTGCCGCTCTTGATGAAAAATCTCAACAGCTTTACGATGCATTTGAAGGCACTGACGAAGAAAAGGCAGAATATCTTCACACCTTGCGTGAAGCACTTTGGAAAAACAAGTGTATAACCGAGCTTTACGAACCGGGATCTACATTTAAGCTTATAACATCCGCCATGGCGCTGGAGGAAAACAAAGTAACAGAAAACGATACATTCTACTGCTCAGGCTCCATGCACGTCGGAGGCTGGGATATTGAATGTCATAAGGCAGGCGGCCACGGCACAGAAAGCTTTGAACTCGGCTTGCAGAATTCCTGCAACCCCGTATTCATGCAGCTTGCGGACCGTATCGGCAGAAAAACTTTTTACAGATATTTTGAAGAATTCGGATTTATGGATATAACCGGTGTGGATCTTCCCGGCGAAGCAACGGGTATTTATCATAAGGATTTTTCAAAGTTCAACGAAGTAGAGCTGGCAACATATTCCTTCGGTCAGACCTTTACCATTTCTCCGTTAAGACTTCTTTCATCTGTTTGCGCAACCGCAAACGGCGGCAAGCTTATGAAACCGTATATAGTGAAAGCGCTTACCGACGATAATGGAAACATCATTGAAACCTATGAGCCTACCCTTGTTCGCCAGGTGGTTTCACAGAATACCAGCGACACTATTATGAAGTACCTTGCCGGCGGTATAAATATGGGGTCTACCAAGAATGCCTACGTTAAGGGCTACAAGGTTGCTGCAAAAACAGGTACAGCCGAAAAGCACGGCGAGGAAAAGGATAAAGAATCCATAACTCCTTATGTGGGCTCCTGTGTTGCATTTGCTCCTGCAGACGATCCACAGGTTGCAATACTTGTGGCAATAGATACCCCTACAAAAGGTCAGTATTACGGTGGTGTTATAGCGGCGCCTGTGGTTTCGCAGGTGCTTACAGACACACTTCCTTATCTCAATATAGCTCCTGAGCTTACCGAGGAAGAAAAAGAATCCATGGCAGTTACGGTGCTTGATTACAGAACACAGACCATAACCGAAGCAAAGCAGAAGATATCCGATATAGGTTTCAGATGCAAGGTTATCGGCGACGGCGATGTTGTAAACGAACAGTTCCCCAAAGCGGGTACGGCTGTATCCGGAGAGGGTATAATAGTGCTGTACGCAGGCGGTGAAGTCCCCGAAAACAACGTTCCCGTTCCAAATTGCGTGGGACAGTCGGCGGCTATGGCAAACAAGCTTGTAATAAACAGTAATCTTAATATATACATCGACGGCTCGTACCGCGAGGGTGTTAACGGTGAAACTGCAGTTGCGGTATCCCAGTCACCTGCTGCAGGAGAACTTGTAATGCCGGGCACTGTTGTTACGGTTAGCTTTAAACATCTTGACGGTACAGACTGATTTGTACCTCAAAATACAGGATATCCTAAAATGGTGGTGTTAATTTTATGAAAATGGCAATAATTTCATGTGTAATAAGCTTTGTTATTACCGTTATACTTGGAAAAATCCTTATACCGGTGCTTAAAAGCATAAAAATGGGACAGAAGATACTGGATATAGGTCCCCGTTGGCACAAATCCAAAGAAGGCACACCCACCATGGGCGGAATATTCTTCATCGGCGCAATGACAGTTGCACTTGCGATATTTGCAGTTGTAAGCGCAGTTAACGGTGAAAGTATAAACGAGCTTATAATAAACTTTGTGTTTCTTATTCTGTGCGGACTTATAGGTTTTATAGATGATTTTGCAAAATTTGTTCATAAGCAGAACAAGGGGCTTACAGCGATTCAGAAGCTTATTCTGCAGTTTGCATCTGCGGCGGCATATGTGTTTGCCGTAAATGCAGGAAAAACGGTTGATACCTCGCTGGCACTGCCTTTTACAGATTTTCGTCTTGAACTTGGGATAGTATACTACGTCCTTCTCATAACGGGTATAGTGTTTACAGTAAACAGCGTTAATCTTACCGACGGGATTGACGGACTTGCGGCAAGTGTAACAACTGTTGCATGCGTTTTTCTGGCAACAATGTGCTTCAAAACCGAAAATACTGCAGCTATGTCGGTTGCGGCAGCTGCCGTTGGCGGATGTTTGGGCTTTTTGGTATATAATTTTTATCCTGCAAAGGTGTTTATGGGCGATACGGGCTCGCTGTTCCTGGGAGGAGTTGTAAGCTCCGTTGCTGTATGGCTGGATATGCCAATTTTGCTTGTGTTTGTGGGAATAATCTATTATATCGAATCTTTTTCCGTTATGCTGCAGGTTTTCAGTTATAAAGTTTTTAAAAAGCGCATATTCAAAATGAGTCCCATTCATCATCATTTTGAAATGTGCGGATGGAATGAAATTAAAATAGTGGGCGTATTCTCGCTTGTTACGGTCGTGATGTCGGCAATTGGCTGTTACGGATTTTTGACCGTATAAAACTGTAATAACATTATGCTTCGGAGGAAAAATGGCAACTGTAAATAACACATCCAATAACAGCCATCCCGAAAAGTCTGCGGCACAAAGCAAAAACTACCGTTTGCGTCGCGGAGTTGATAAACCTTTTTTGGCTGTAATAATATTACTTTTGTGTGCAGGCATTGTTATGGTTGCGACCGCAAGCTATGTTTATGCCGGCTCAAAAAAAGAATTCGGATACGATAACCTTTACTTTTTCAAACGTCATGTTGTCTTTGTAATAATGGGATTTCTTGCCATGATGATAGTGACAAAAATCCCTTATGAGGCCATAAGAAAATTCACACCGATAATTTTTCTTGTGTCTCTTTTGTTGCTGGGTATAGTGTTGCTTATGCCTGCCTCCAACGGAGCCAGAAGGTGGATCTTTCTTGGACCGCTTTCAATACAACCGTCCGAGATTATGAAATTTGCCGTCATAATACTGTGTGCCGATTATATAGATCGGTTTCATTCGCAAGTGACGCTAAAAGGCCAGCCTGGTTCTTTTATTCATATTGTTCTTCCCACCATGGCTGTGGCAATTTTGGGCGCGGCTTTTGCGGGAATCGGAGTAATGGGAAGCACTCTTTTTGCAAAGCTTGGCGGCGGCAGCGAGGAATTGCTCAGTAACGGAGAACCAAACGAGTATTACGGATTGATAAAATTCTGCGATAACTATAAATATCTTCTTGTTATAGTGGGACTTATTTTCCTTTTTGCTGCAATCAGAATGGGATCAAAACGCAGAATGATACTTGAAGCCCCCGATTTCTTTTTCGGAATATTACCTTTTGGTATCCTTATAGTTACACTTGCTGTACTGCTGGTGCTTCAGCCGCATATGTCGGGACTTATCATTATCACCATGATAATCGTTATCCTGATGGTTGTGGGCGGCTGCAGCGGCAGATATCTTGGCGGAGCGGTGGGTATAGGCTCTGCCGGCATGCTGGGCTTGCTTATGCTTTTGCCTCATTCCCAAAAACGTCTTGCCATATGGCGGGATCCGTTTATTGATATGCAGGGAGACGGTTGGCAACCGGCGCAATCTCTTTATGCCATAGGTAACGGCGGAATGTGGGGCGTTGGAATAGGTCAGAGCCGTCAGAAACAGCTTTATCTTCCCGAGCCCATGAACGATTATATATTTGCAATACTGTGCGAAGAATTTGGATTTATCGGAGCAATTGCAGTTATATTGCTTTTTATATATCTGGTTTACAGAGGGCTTGTTATTGCCTTCCATGCACCGGACAGATTCTCTGCCATGGTTGTTATAGGCATAGTAGCTCAGGTTGGACTGCAGGCATTGCTAAACATGATGGTGGTTACCAACACCATCCCCAGCACGGGAATTTCTCTGCCGTTCTTCAGCTACGGCGGAAGCTCGCTGATGATATTGCTTGCGGAAATGGGTGTTGTTCTTTCTATATCCCGTTATTCGGTTATTGAAAAAAACTGAAAGGTATGTTGTAATGAGAGTATTGGTTAGCGGAGGCGGTACGGGCGGTCATATAAACCCCGCACTTGCCATTGCAGACAGAATAAAAGCAGATTACCCCGGCTCTGTCATCGAATATGTAGGCACCCAAAAAGGGCTTGAAACAAAGCTTGTGCCTGCTGCAGGCTATAAGATCCACTATGTTAAAGTCCGTGGGATAAAACGCAAGCTAACACTGTCCAATGTCAGTGCATTGATAGAAGCGGTAACTTCGGTTATCGAAGCTAAAAGAATAATAAAGAACTTTAAACCCGATATAGTTATCGGTACAGGCGGCTATGTATGCTGGCCGGTGCTTAAGGCGGCATCATCGATGGGAATACCAACCTTGGTGCACGAATCCAACGCCTTGCCCGGCGTTGCAACAAAAATGCTTGCTTCGCATGTGGATAAAATATTGCTCAACTTCAGGGAATCCGAAAATCTGATAAAGGCTCCCGCAGAAAAGCTCATACATGTGGGCAATCCGGTAAAGAGCGAAATGTTTACCCTTACAAAAGAACATTGCCGCAAAAAACTGGGCATACCTTGTGATAAAAAAGTATTGTTATCATATGGCGGAAGCCTGGGTGCCAGGGTTCTTAACAATACTGTGTTTGAAATGATATCCGAAAACAAAATATCTTCGGATATTTGCCATATACATGCCACAGGTAACGGATATTGGGAAGCGGCAAAAGAACACTTTT
>JAZSGA010000176.1:0-5182 GCA_045532495.1 Eubacteriales bacterium
AGGTTTCATAAGGGGTATTGGCTGTGTTGCCCACACCCTTTGAATATTATTGTAAGCCGGGCGGCTTTTAAAAATCAAGGATTCTAATTAACTACCATAAACGGAGGAATTTAAAAATGCCAATGGATTTTGATTCTAACATCAGCAACGATCAGATTATTAAAGTTATCGGTGTCGGCGGTGCCGGCAACAATGCCGTTAACAGAATGCTTGAAGCAGGCGTTCAGGGTGTTGATTTTATCACTGTAAATACAGATATCAAGGCTCTTGAAAAATCCCTTGCTCCCGAAAAGATCGTTATAGGCGAAAAAGTAACAAGAGGTCGTGGCGCAGGTGCTAACCCCGAGGTTGGTGCAAAAGCAGCCGAAGAAAATCTTGACGATATCAGAAAATCTCTTAACGGTGCAGATATGCTCTTTATCACATCCGGCATGGGTGGCGGTACAGGTACAGGCGCTGCTCCCATCGTTGCAAAGCTTGCAAAGGATATGGGTATACTTACAGTAGGTATCGTAACAAAGCCTTTTGCTTTTGAAGGCAGCCGCAGAATGAAGCAGGCGGAAATCGGCATCGAAAACCTTAAGGAGCATGTAGATTCTCTTATCGTTATCCCCAATGAAAGACTTAAGTTTGTTGCTGAAAAGAAGCTCACCATGATGAATGCTTTCGAAATCGCCGATGACGTTCTTCGTCAGGGTGTACAGAGCATTTCCGAGCTAATTAAGGTTGTTGGTCACATCAACCTGGATTTTGCTGACGTTGTTACAATCATGTCCAACGCAGGCCTTGCTCACATGGGCGTAGGTAGCGGCAAGGGTCAGGAAAAGGCAGAAATCGCTGCAAAAACAGCTATCTCCAGCCCCCTCCTCGAAACTTCCATCACCGGTGCAAAGGGCATTATCATCAACTTTACAGTATCGCCTGATATGGGACTCGACGAAGTTGATCTTGCAGCCAACATTATCGCCAGCGAAGCTAATCCCGATGCAAACATTATTTGGGGTGTTGCCTTCGATAAGAACATGGACGATGAAATGCGCATTACTGTTATTGCAACAGGTTTTGATGCAGAAGAACCCGTTATTGCCGAAACTCCCCGTATGCAGGTTTCTGCAGCTCCCCGTGCAGCTGTTTCCGAACAGCCTAAGGATCAGGCTCCCAAGTCTGAAGATGATATGCTTGATGCTTATTCATCTATTTTTGGCAGAAGAAAGTAATTATTTATTAAAGCACAATTATGCCGAGTGTTCGAAAGAGCACCCGGCATTTTTTTATTTACATATATTAAATTGACTAAGTGAGCTGACTGATATACCTTTTTTCTATTTTGATGATTTGAACTTGTTTGCAAAATCCTGTGGAGGTACACCAACATATTTTTTGAATTGATGGCTGAAAAAATATATGTCGGCATAACCGCACATTTCGGAAATTTCTGTAACACTGTATATGTCGGTTCTAAGCAGATCGCAGGCGTAGTTGATCTTCAATTGAATAATGTACTTTGACGGCGGCATACCAAACTTTTTGAAAAACAGTTTTTTGAAATACGAAAGACTGACAGAACACAGATCCGCCAACTGTTGCAGAGAAATCTTTCCGTCAAGAAAATGTTTTTCAATGTGTTCTATTGCAGGCTTCAGAGTGTTGTATTGCTTTTGCGGTATGTAGTTTTGCTTTTGTATTTCTGAAAATATCTTGTATAGCAACGACATACACTCAAAATAGTATCCGTCGCGTCTGCTTACCCAAACGGAAAACATTTTTTTAAATAAAGCGCCCAAAACATCGCTGTTTGTGACATTTAGTACAAATGCTTCGTCCGAAATCGGAGCATCGGTTTCAAATGCCGCCAATATACATTCGCCCCATTCCCGGCGTTCTACAACATATTCGCTTGCGGCAATTTTGGGCAGGAATCTTATGCTGTTTGGGGGAGTTTGTAATACTTTTCCGTCAAAATATACAGTGGCAAATCCCGAAAAATGGAATATCAGCTCATTATGTGCAAGGTTGGATCTGAATCTTGTTGTGTTTTCGGGGTATTCGTATTTATCTACCAGGGTAACACGCTGGATTCCGGTTATTAAAAAATTGTTATTCATGTTATCACCCAATATATTTTAGCATAAAATAACGAAAAAAGCAATAAAGAAGTGTCAAAAAATACAAACAGGTTCTTTTGTGCATTTACATAGTGAATACTCAACTGTAAAATGGTGGCAAGAGGTGATTTTTAATGAATGACAGAATAAAGCATCTTACAGCTCTTACGCTCGAAGGAAAAATGTATGCCGAGCCAACCAATACTGATTTTGACAGAGAAGATATTTTCTTGCCTCGTCAACAAATGGAATCCAAAAGGCTTTGCGAATATATACTCAATCAAACTCCCGTTTTGACAGAATATTCTGCCATGACAGGCTATTTCAACTGTAACGGCACTGTGGTGGGAGATGCTTTCCACCGCGCAGGTCATGAGGCTTTTGAAGCGCTGAAAAGAGATTTTTATCTTAAGTCTATTGATAATCTTTCCACATTTGAATGGCAGCACGCAACCGCTGATTACAAGAAGCTGCTGGAAAAGGGAATTTCAGGCATTATAGACGAAATTGACATTTCCATGAGCAAACATGCCGATGCGGAGGAAAAAGAGTTTCTGCAGGCTCTCAGACGCGTTGCGCAGGCGCTTATTGCCTGGGCGCACAAATGCTCGGAAAAAGCAACGGAATTGTCGCTCAATGTTGCTAATCCCGAATACAAAGCCAATCTTGTGAAACTAGCTGCTGCTCTAAAAAATGTGCCTGCAAACAGACCGTCATCGTTTTATGAAGCTGTGCTTTCGATTTACATATGTTTTTCCGCTGATCCTGATAGTCTTGGCACTCTTGACAGATACCTTACACCGTTTTATGAGGCCGATATAAAAGCCGGAAAAATTACCGATGATGAGGCAAAAGAGTATCTTCAGGAATTGTTTTTGATGGTTCAGGCTGGCACACGTGCAACAAGCGACAGATTTACACGAGGTGGAGAATCGCATTTCTGCATAGGCGGTTATCTTCCCGACGGCAACGATGGATTCAACGCAGTTTCAAAACTGATACTCGAAAGCATTATGGAACTGCCCACATATATTCCCCAGGTTACTCTGCGCTGGACGGCAAAAACCCCAAAGGATGTATTTAAATATGTGCTTGATTGCGAAAGGCGCGATCCTCGCAAGAGGATTGCTTTTCAGAACGACGAAAAACGCATAAAATGCTATACAGAAATATGCGGTTTTCCGTTTGAAAAAGCGGTTGCCTATACGACAGTCGGCTGCAATGAACCGGCTTTTCTCGGAGCTATAAACGGTAGCAATTCGCATATCAATTTTGCACGGTCGACCGGAACACTTTTCCACAGTAAGGCGGATCTTATATTAAATACTTGCGATTTTGAGGAGTTTTACTCGGTATTTTTTAAGGAACTGTGCGCAGATCTTGATATTGCTTATGATTATGACGATAAATACAACCGCGAGCGAGCAAAGGATATAAACTATCTTTCAAGTATATTCTTTCAAGGGTGCGTGGAAAAAGCCAAAAGCCTTACACAAGGGCCGGCAGATGTGGTGATCTCTTCGCCGATGCTCATGGGAATAACAAATGTTATAGATTCACTTATCATTGTAAAACAGTTTGTGTTTGATGAAAAACTTGTTACAATGGCAGAGCTTGTAAAAGCTCTTAAGACCAATTGGGAGGGTTACGAAGAACTCAGGGCGCTGATACTCAAAAAAGGTGACTTCTTCGGCAACGATACCGATCGTTCAAACTACGTTGCTCAGAAATTATACTGTAGCTTGTATGAATACCTTAAAGATAAAACAAACCTTTTCGGATACCATATCCTTATAGGCGATCTTGCCGGGTACTACGAGCATTATGCATGGTTTGGTTCAAGAACAAACGCTACGCCTGATGGCAGATTCAACGGTGAACCTCTTAAATTCGGCCTTACTCAAAGTGAGGGAAAAGACCGGAACGGGCTTACTGCATTGCTTAACTCCATTGCAAAGGTTGATCCCAATGCTATAGGATGCGGCGCAACCGTAACAAACCTTATGATAGATGAACAGCTGATAAAGAATGATGATAATTTCGAAAAAACCGCTGATATGCTTGAAACTTATTTCAAAAATGGCGGTGTGCATTTTCAGCTTACCTACGTATCAAAAGAGGATCTTGTCAATGCCAAAAAAGCGCCCGATAACTACAAAAGTCTGCGTGTACGCGTTTCTGGATTTTCGGATTATTTTGTAAAGCTTACAAATGCGGTGCAGGATGATATTATAAAGAGGACAACACAAAAATGAAAGCTGTAATTTTTGATATCGAACGCAACTCTTTTGTGGATGGCCCGGGAATACGCACAACAGTATTTTTTAAAGGCTGTAACCTTAGATGTAAATGGTGCCACAACCCGGAAAGTCAGAATTGTAAAAAGGAAATACTTTTTTACAAAAACAAATGCACCGGATGCGGCAGATGCAAGGATCTTTTGGCGGATGATGAAAACTTTATTTGTTTTAATGATGCAAAAGAAATCTGCGGAAAAGAATATACTGCCGATGAAATTCTGAACGAGGTTTTAAAAGATAAAGCGTATTATGAAACATCCGGCGGAGGAGTAACGTTCTCCGGCGGTGAGTGTATGCTGCAAATAGATTTCCTGTTTGATATACTCAAAAAGTGCAAAGAAAACGGCCTGCATACCGCTGTGGATACAGCAGGGCATATACCGGGAGCGAGTTTTGAAAAAATAATGCCATTCACCGATATGTTTTTATATGATATCAAGGCAATGAGCAGCGACATTCACAAAGAATACACGGGCGTTGATAATTCGCTTATTCTTGAAAATCTCACTTTTCTCCTTGCGAATAAAGCCTGTATGTGGGTTAGAATCCCAATTATCCCGGGCGTGAACGATACAGACGAAGAAATGAGATCTATAAAGGCTTTTTTTGACAAAAACGGATATCCGCAAAAAATCGAGCTTTTGCCATACCATGCCATGGGCGAGCATAAGTATGATGCTATCGGTAAAAAGGCAACACGTTTTAATGCTCCGACCGCAGAAAGAATAACAGAACTTAAAAAGATATTTGAATAAAACAAAAAAGCTGTTTTCATTG
>JAZSGA010000201.1:0-9217 GCA_045532495.1 Eubacteriales bacterium
AGTTCGATGATAAAGTAGGATTTTCTTGCCTTGTGGCCTGCGATCTTGTTGACAAGAAGCGCACCGAAGAAAATGAGAATTATGCCCGCAAAGTACATAAGTGTACCAACCCAGGAAGCATCCTCAAAGAATGCACCTGCAAAAAGCGCAATTACGGGAAGCTTTGCGCCACAGGGCATAAAAGGTGAAAGCATTGCTGTTGCACGGCGTTCACGCTCGTTGCGTATGGTACGACAAGCCATGATACCGGGAATGGCGCAGCCGGTTGTAATTACGAAGGGAATTACGGATTTGCCCGAAAGACCTACCTTTTTGAATATGGGATCCAGCACAACGGAAACACGTGCCATATAACCGCAATCCTCAAGCAAAGCAATGAGGAAATACATTACCATTACAAGAGGCAAAAATCCGATAACGGCAATTGCGCCGCCAATAACACCGTCCACAAGCAAAGCAGAAAGCAACGGATTTGCGTTTTCAAAGAATCCGCCTACCCAGCCCTGGAAGCCTTCAAGCAATGTCACCAGAGAATCGGCGATCCATGGGCCGAGGGATGACTGGGATATATCAAATACAATGAACATAACCACGGCAAAAATCGGAATACCAAGCCATTTGTTTGTAAGCACGGCATCGATTTTGTCCTGGAAGTTTCTGTTTTTTGTAAATACCTGACGTTTTTCAACAGAAGCCACTATTTTATTTACAAACTCAAAACGGCGTCGGTCGGCAAGTTCCACTTCTTTTTTGTCTGTGAGATCAACTTGACCCTGATCATAAGGAGCTTTTTGACCTTTTCCCACAAGCTCAACTGCCGCTTTTACAACTTCCGAAAGACCTTTTGCCGAGGTGGATACCGTTTTAATAACAGGGCATCCCAGTTTTTCGGAAAGAGCCTTCTCGTCAATTTCTGTCTTTTTCTTTTCGTTTATATCCTGCTTGTTAAGAGCAACAACCACGGGCACTCCAAGTTCAAGAAGCTGCGTTGTAAAAAACAGACTGCGGCTTAAATTTGTAGCATCCACAATGTTTATAATGGCATCAAGCTTTTCGTTTTTCACATATGAGCTTGTTACGCTTTCTTCGGATGTAAAGGGCGACATGGAATAAGCACCGGGCAAATCCACCGCCACAAGCTCATAATCACCGCTGTAGATGCTTTTTTTGATGGGATGTTCTTTTTTTTCAACGGTAACGCCTGCCCAGTTGCCCACCTTTTCATTACGGCCGGTAAGGGCATTGTACATGGTGGTTTTACCGCTGTTGGGATTGCCTGCCAACGCAATTCTCATTTAGAAATTCCTCCTGGACTTTTAATTTATCTATAATTCGAATGTAACTTTTGAGTTAGTTGATGCTAACCAAGCGAGAAAAAGTAATCAGCGATTACTTTCCGGCAATAAATGCATCAGCCAATTATTATTGCCTCAGCCAGCTGATTATCGATGTTATATCTGCCATCCTTGATAGAAACAACGCATCCGCCCTTAAGGTGTGAAATAACCGTTATAGGCTCTCCGCTGTAACAACCCAAAGAAAACAGAAAAGCGTCAAGCTCTTCGTCATCGGTTTCAATACGCTGAATAATATACTCTTTTCCTTCTTTTGCTGTAGTTAAATTCATACGCATCTCCTGAATGGCACGGTTAGATGTGACTAACCGAAAACTTTTAAAAGCGATTAGCCTCTGCTAACCGAATGTATTTTACCATATAACGGGGGCTTTGTCAATACTTTTTATCAAAAAAATGAGATTTATACAAATTGCATAAACACAGCAGCGTGGTTGCTGCTGTGTTTTGTTGTTATTTCTTATTGCCGCTATCCCTTGCCGAAAGGCGTACTATCTCATCACGCAGATATGCCGCACGCTCGAAATCCAGCTTTGCAGCACATTCCTTCATTTCGGCGGTAAGCTCGGCAATTATGCGTTTTTTATCACGGTCAGACATTGTCTTTTTAGCCATGTTATCGGTCTTTGCCGCAATATCTATTATTTCACGAACTTCTTTTTTTACCGTCTGCGGAACAATTCCGTTGGCTAAGTTATATACCTGCTGTTTTTTGCGGCGTCGGTTTGTTTCGGATATGGCACGCTGCATGGAGCCCGTTATGCTGTCAGCATACATAATAACCTTGCCGTCGGCATTTCGTGCAGCACGGCCAACTGTTTGTATAAGCGATGTTTCACTCCGCAAAAAGCCTTCTTTATCCGCATCAAGTATTGCCACCAGTGAAACTTCGGGAATATCCAAACCTTCACGCAGAAGGTTAATGCCTATAAGAACATCAAAAACTCCCAGACGCAGGTCGCGGATTATTTCCATTCGTTCCATGGTATCAACACCAAAGTGCATATATCGGCACTTGACCTCGTTTTCTTCAAGATATTCGGTAAGATCCTCTGCCATTTTTTTGGTAAGAGTGGTAACCAGCACCCGCTCACCCTTTTCGGCACGCATGCGTATTTCACCCATGAGGTCATCGATCTGTCCGTCTATGGGGCGGACTTCTATTTCGGGATCCACAAGTCCCGTGGGACGTATAAGCTGCTCGGCGGTATGTGTGCTGTGTTCCTTTTCGTAGTCCGAAGGTGTTGCGCTTACAAAGATAACCTGATTGAGCTTTTTCTCAAACTCTTCAAATTTCAGCGGTCGGTTATCAAATGCGGAAGGAAGCCTGAATCCGTATTCTATAAGATTATTCTTGCGTGAATGATCACCGCCGTACATTCCCCTCACCTGAGGCAAAGTTACATGCGATTCATCCACAAACAGCAAAAAATCCTTTGGGAAATAGTCCATAAGAGTAAACGGCTGGCTTCCCGGAGCACGACCCTCAAGCACACGGGAATAGTTTTCAACTCCCGAACAATAACCTATTTCGGATATCATTTCCATATCGTACAGGGTGCGCTCACGGATGCGCTGCGCCTCTATAAACTTGTTTTGTGATCTGAAATATGCTTCCCGTTCTTCCATTTCGGCACGAATATCCTGCAAAGCTTTTTCGCGTTTTTCGGGAGCGGTAACGTAATGGGTGGCAGGATAAACCGCCGCATATACAAGCGGACGGATTACCGAGCCCGTAACCGGGTTAAACTCCGATACTGCATCCACCTCGTCACCGAAAAACTCAACACGTATTCCCACAGTGCTTTCGGTGGAAAGGCATATCTCAACAGTGTCGCCGCGGATACGGAACTTGTTGCGCTCAAAAAGAATATCATTACGCTCATAGTGCATATCCACAAGTTTTTCGATAAAGGTGTCTCTGTCAAGTGTCATTCCGGGGCGCAAAGCCATAACAGAGCTTCGGTATTCATCTGGATTACCCAGGGAGTATATACATGAAACACTGGAAACTATTATAACATCCCTGCGTTCAAACAGTGCCGATGTGGCGCTGTGGCGAAGTTTATCTATTTCGTCATTTATGGAGCTGTCTTTTTCAATATATGCATCTTTTCCCGGGATATATGCTTCAGGCTGATAGTAATCGTAATAGGAAACAAAATATTCCACAGCATTATCGGGAAAAAACTCTTTAAATTCCGCACACAGCTGCGCCGCCAGGATTTTGTTATGTGCAAGCACCAACGTAGGGCGGTTTACACGTTCAATAATGTTTGCCATTGTAAAAGTTTTACCCGAACCCGTAACACCCAAAAGCGTCTGCGCTTTTTCGCCCGAAAGGACGCCATGCACCAGCTCGTCTATTGCCTGAGGCTGATCACCCATGGGCTTAAACGGCGATACCAGCTTGAATTTATCCATATAAGTCAGCTCCTTTCCCAATTATTTTTTATGGCATACAAATATAAAAGCATGCTCTGTTTCAATGATTTTTTCGATAGCAAATCCCGTGTCTAAAAGATGCGTTTGTGTTGTATCGGGGGCATCGGGAAATATCTTTAATTTGTACGTTCCCATATCTATGTGTTCGCTTTGATTTTTATCTGTTGAAAGCACAAAAGTGCCGTTTTTATCGAGGAGGCTGTACACCTTATTAAAAAATGCTTTTTTATCGCAAAAATGCATAAGGGTAAGCGATGAATACACCACATCAAAAACGGTTTCAAATTCGTATTCCGAAAAATCAGCACATATAAGCTTTATATTGCTGTGGCGCAACAGATTTTCCTTTGCCCTTTCAACCGTTTTGGGCGATATATCTATTCCGTACAGCGTTTTACAGCGCGGTGCTGTTTTTTCGGCAATCCGCCCTGTGCCTATGCCGATTTCAAGTACCCTGCACACGCCCGAAAGCTGCATTTCGTCAATAAAAGCTTTGCCGTCCCACTTATCCATATAAGATTTAAGCGGAGGCGCATCACGAAACGGATCGTTATTTTCCGCTATCAGATTATCATAGTGAAAAACAACGTCAACGTATTTTTCCAAATTTCTTTACACCTCAAAACAATCTCCGTCATTGGCAATGCTCACATCAAACGGAAAATCATCAATAACACGCTCTATTTTTACCACGTTGTGTAATCCCATATAGGTGAATATAAGCTTTTTTGTTTTTGTGTCAAGAATCATTGGCAAATTTTTTTCCACACTGAAGTGTACCAGCTCACACAGCACCGCATCAAACTTTTCTTTAAGCAGAACCTGCGGATAATCCTGAAAATCTCCGGATAGATCGCCTGTGTAAAGCATACGCTTGTCGGCTGTGATTATCTCATACGCATAGCTTGGATATTTTCCGTTTTCAATATGCTTTGTGGCAATGGCGTTAACGGTTATATTTTCATCGGAATAAACCATTCCCTCGGTCACAAGTCCAAACTCAACTTTATCGGGAGAAGGCAGGAGATGCAAAGCACTAACCCAGTTTTTAAATGCATTTATGCCGTTCTGCTCAGGCAAAAAAATATGCACTTTAAGATTTTCGCGGATATAAACTGTAAAACGCTTTACTATTGCGGAAAGGGTGCCTGCGTGGTCCTCATGCATGTGTGTGATAAAAACCGCACGAATATCCTTTATGGAAAGTCCCATGTCAGTCATTTTGCCCTCAACATTTCCGCCGCAATCAAAAAGATAATTTGCTCCGTTTACGGTAACAAGGTTACCCGAACATGATTTTCCCGGCTCTGTTGCTCCGTGGCTTGTTCCCAATGTATATATTTTCATTATTATTCTCCTTTATACAAATATATCAGCAAATCAATTATACATCATTATAGACATGTTTTCAACATTTTGTTTATAAAACTATTGAAAAAAACACAAAAAGCCTTATAATATAAATAAGAATAATTTTGATGGGAGTGAGCTTTTTTGAAAAACACAAAAAGAGCATTATCCGCGTTGCTTGCCGCATTGATGTGCACCTCCGTGACGGCATACACAGCAACCGCAGTTGAGGTTTCAAATATCAATGGTGTACCCACGGCATTTGTTTCTTCCTTTGGCAAACTTACTTACAACGCAAAAGCGCAAAAAGCTTACAAAACCATGGCAGAGGGTCTTGAAGCGCTTGGCAATGACGGAGGAAAAATCGTACTGCAAGGAAATTATACGTTGGACGATTTCATCGAAACTCCCGGCAGAGCACCCCTTGAAATAATAGGTCTCGGCACACGCGCCTCGGGAAATACAATAACCGTAAAAAGTGGTCTTATGAGCCTTGGCGGCAATTTTACTGCCTCAAACATAGTAATTGATATGCCGGCATCGGGTTATATTGTAACCAACGGTTACAACTTTAAAGCCTTTGGCGGCTTTGATTCTTACTTCAAAACAACATACAACGCAGGTTCTGCCGATACAATTACATATCCGAACCCTATTTCGGTTACAGCAGGAAGTTTTTCAAGCGATAACAAAATCGAGCTTTTATCGGGTTGCTATAAAACGGTGTCCGTAGGCTCCGCAGGAAGCAATGGAACGGGTACTGTTACTCTTAAGCTTTCCCACATCAAAGCGCAAAGCGTTGTTCTTGGCTCCGACAGCGGCAGTTTTAACGTTGATGGCAGCATCTTTGCGGACATATCAAACTGCGAAATTGATTCCCTTTCTTCGGGATACGGAACAGTTTCAGGCGACCTTGTTTTAATATCCGAAAGCAACAATATTGCAAATTATAACTTTGCCGATACACTTGATGTGGCAGGCAGCAGCGTTTTGATAACAGATACTGACACAGATGCACAGAATTTTGATAAACACATTGTTGTAACAAACGGCAAGGCATATCCCAAAACCGAAAACGGCAAAATCAAAGGATTCTGCTTTACCGATAATCGCGGTATCAACACAGCAACCGTCAATATGAACGGAGTTGTTAAAACCTCCGAAAGCGGAGTTTTTGAAATTCCCGACGGAAAAACTTCTGTTACACCCATCGAAAGTGTTGAAATAAGACTCAACGCCGAAAACGGTTATGTTTCGGGCTACAGCGACGGCACATTTTTACCGCAAAACAACATGACCCGCGCCGAAGCAATGACACTTCTTGCAAGAATAATTGCCGACGAAAAAGTGTTTAAAAATCTTGTGTCCGCAGATTATGCCGATGTTGCCGCCGATGCATGGTACTCGCCATATATCGGTCTGTTCCAAAAGCTCGACCTGCTCGATAAACTTGAAGAAGACAGCAAAATACTTCCCGATGCAAAAATAACCCGTGCGGAATTCTGCCAGCTTATTTCGGGTATATATACCTCCACCTTTAAAAAACTTGGCGGAATGGCAGATTTTTCGGATGTACCCCAAAGCCACAAGCATTTTGATGCCATCGGCGTTTGCGGTTTTGCAGATATAGTAACGGGCTATGAAGACGGAACGTTCCGTCCCGAAAACAATGTTACCCGTGCCGAAGCGGTAACCATGATAAATCGACTTATAGGCAGAGTGCCTGCAAAAAACAGTACAGCATCCTTTAAAGATATTTCCGACCATTGGGCAAAAGCACAAATAAATGCGGCAGCAAATCCTGCACAGAAAGACGGAGTTGAAATGTGGACAACAGAAAGCACAAACAAATTTGACGAGTACATGCAGTACCGTTCTTCCCTCACCAACACAATGCTCAAGCTTGAAAAAGAAAAGAAGCTTGACGTTGCATTTATAGGCGGCTCCATAACCGCAGGTTCAGGCGCATCAAGCGTAAACGAAACATCATGGCGAGGCAGAACAGTACAGTATTTTAAAGAAAGCTATCCCGATTGCGAAATTAACAGTGTTAATGCTGCCATCGGCGACTCCTACACCAAATATGCTGTTTACCGCATGGACAACGATCTTTTAAAATACGATTTTGACCTTTTGTTTGTGGAATATGCCATAAACGATTCCCCCTGGTACTCGGCAAAAAAAGATACCGAAACAGTTATCTACTTCGAAACTCTTATACGCCGTGTATATGAGCATAACCCCAAGGCAGACATTGTTATAGTATATACAATAGACGACAAAATAAGCCGTCTGCCCAAGTACTTTGATACCGCAAGAGCTCAGGAGGTTATTGCTAAGCATTACGACATTCCCTCGGTAAACTTCGGACGTGCACTGGCGGATCACCTTGCCGACAACAATTATAAGTGGAGCGATTTCTTTAAGGATTATGTTCATCCCAACGACAAAGGACACCTTTACTACGGTTGTGTGCTTTCAGAATACCTGGCAAATGCCCTTGATCCACAAAACTGCGGAACGCAAGTTGCAGACCGCGTTCTTCCCGAAAAGCATACCGATAAAGAGCTGTGGTATGACCTCACAATGCTTGAGGCGAATCAGATAGACCTTTCGCTCTCTAAAAACTGGGCACTTTCCGAGGACGGAAAAAAGATCTACCCCACCGCTGAAGACAACGAACTTGTTGTAAAAACCTACGGCAGCGATATATGCATTGCCAGCCCCCGTGATGACCTTATGTATTATTCTGTTGACGGCGGCGAGGAGCTGCATATGAAAATGAACAGAAAGCCTCAAACACTGTTTGAAGGTCTTTCGGACGGTGAACACACCCTGCGCATCCGTGCCGAAGATATTACAAAGCTTTCCATTCAGCGTTTGATGTACAACGGCAAAAAATAAACAACAAAAATCCGCCGGTTTTATTGACAAGCCGGCGGATTACATATATAATTGTTTTGTAGGAATAAATTCCTAATTATTGTTTTTGTTTTTCAAAACAGAACGGAGGATACCATGAGCATTTATTATGTATCGGCAAACGGTTGCGATACCGCCGACGGTCTTACACCCGAAACAGCCTGGAAATCAATTGAAAAAATCAACAGCACCATCGCAGGCGGAGATGAAGTACGCTTCCGTTGCGGAGATACCTTCTACGGCAGAATAACACCTCCCGCAGGACCGGATACCGAACATCCCACCACCCTTACAAGCTACGGTGAAGGCGAAAAACCCACCATAAGCCAGTACAAAAAGCCCAAGGCAGAAACATGGGAACTGCACGAAGAAGGAGTTTACAAGCTTGATCTCAACGATCCCGAAAAGGTTGACGGAAATAAAGAACCCAATCCCAACGTGGGATTTATGAAAGTATCGGGAGTTTTCTGCTACCGCAAAAAATTCCGTTACGAAGAGCTTCAGGAACAATGGGATTTTTACTGCGATGAACAGTACGTTTATGTAAAATCCGATAAATGCCCCTGTGAATATTCCGATGAAATACTTATTGCCTGCAATATTCGTTGCATAGCATTTACAAAAAACCTCAAGGTTTGCGGTCTTATTATCCGCGGCTCAGGCGGACACGGCATAAGCGGTGTTACCGTTGGTGCTTACATTGCCGATTGTGAATTCCACGAACTTGGCGGTTCTCGTCTTGGCGGCCTTGAAAGAAACGGCAAGTTCAACACCACCCGTTACGGCAATGGTGTTGAATGTTGGTCCAACTCGTCCGATGTTACAGTTGAACGCTGCAAGTTCTCCGAAATATATGACGTTGCCATCACAATGCAGGGCACCAACGTTGTAAAGAACTGGGAAAACATGTACTTCCGCAACAACATTATGTGGAACTGTGTTCAGTTCTTTGAAATATGGTCTTCCGGCGATCAGCCCGATACAGGATTTGTAAACTGCTACTTTGAAAACAACACATGCATTGATGCCGGTTACTGCTGGGGCTACAACGCACGCCCAAACAAGCAGGTTTCCACACCTCTGCTTGTATACGGACTCCAGTGCCCTCTTTGCGACATAACAGTACGCAACAACGTATTCTCCGG
>JAZSGA010000159.1:0-12171 GCA_045532495.1 Eubacteriales bacterium
TAGTGTTAGCGCATTTTACGCCGATAACATTGTCATTAATGCTGTAATTTAACGATAATTCATCACGTAAAACCGCTTCATGATCAAATTGCATGGTAATTTCTTTAATTTCGGGCACGTTATCAAGATGCTCATAAAGGCCGTCCATAATGAGATCGACATAATTGCAGTTGTTTAAATGATTGTTAGCATCAAGGCGGCTATATGGAACTTTTGAACAATATGTGAATTCAAAGCCCTCCGGAACATTTGTGCGGTCGGGAATAAAATCTACCAATCGGTCACAAGTAGGGATTTCCATTGGCAGGCGGTTAGGGCGAAGTATGGAACGTTTTTCGAAATCAATAATAACCCAGGCAGAGCTTGCTTCAACAAGCAGGGATCCGTCCGGTGCAGTAACAGTAAAGTCACGTATAAACGAAACTCCGCGAATTTCACATGGAGCTGTATTTAAAATAACTTTATCGTCTGAATGGATATTTCCATGCAATTTAATAGTATATTTAGTAAGAACAAACACAATGTTGTGCTGACGCAAAAAAGAATACGTCATACCAAAAGAATCAAGATTTTCACGTGAAATCTGTTGGAAGTATTTCATCAGTGAAGAAATTCTCACGTTGTCATTATGATCCACATCATAGCTTTTAATTGTAATTTCCTGAGTAAACATTTTGCCTCCATATAATAAGTATTACATCTAACCAATATTTACTGTATTTAAACTTTGGTGCAATATTTTTGCCAAAACCCATATTTGCAGCATTTTTAGCTTATCTTTATACCCCGAATTATATAAAATTCTGATTTTATATAATTGCATATAACTTTTTAAGCACTATCCCCGATGACTATATTTCTATTTTTAAAATGCTTCCATAATCGTACAGCGGAATATTTCCGAGTTCAACTACGCTTTTATTGTATTTTCCGCAAAAACTACAGATTTCGGAATACTCCGGGTGTTCGCTGATTCTTCCGGTAAAGACTATTTTATCATCAACAATTCCCGATGCTCCGCCGATAAAACCGTTTTTATAAGGATCAAGCCCCACCGAGAGATTCTGAAGCATCAGCACATCATATCCTTTTTCGCTGAGTGTTTTTGCTATTCCTTTATCTTCAGTTATAATTGCCTTATTTTTTTCGCACACCGGTACAATATTACACTTAACATATCCCTGATTTACGTTTATAACATTCATACCGCAGCTTGTGGCATATTCAAGAGCTTTAGTAAGCACAGAATCTTTTTTGCAAATAAAATCATCACCAATACATACCGCATTCAAAAACACGTCCTGCGGATAGCGCAGCCTCTCCCCGACCTTTTCTTTTTCAGATACAAGTTCGCCGCAATCCAATCGAACATTTGTTGTTTTAAATATTCTGTCTTTGATTTGCAAGATATTCATATCAGGATGAGCGCTTACAGCATCGTCAAACGAAGGGTTGGAATCTACAAATATAAGCCGGCAATCAAGTTTTATCAGCGATTCAACAATCCGCTTGTCCATGCGGTAATCTATAGCATAATATATCATATGAACAGTTTAAGAACGTCAAAAAGACTTTTTACCGGAACGATTTCGGCTCCGAATTTTTTGTTTTTCGGCAGTTTTATGTAATTCTTGTGCGGAATCAGAATACGTTTAAAACCAAGTCTTACCGACTCGTTTATTCTGTTTTCGACAAATCCTACTCCCCTACACTCACCGGAAAGTCCTATTTCGCCGATGGCAACCACATCATCCGGCACGGGAATATCCTTATAACCGGATATCAGCGCAATGCAAGCGGCAAGATCGCAGGACGGTTCATCAATTCTCAAACCTCCTGCCACATTGATATAAACATCCTGGGATGAAAACTTCAAGCCAAGGCGTTTTTCAAGAACCGCAGTAATAAGCGACACTCTGTTATAATCAAGGCCCGATGCCATACGTCTTGGCGACGGATAAGAAGTTAACGAAACAAGCGCCTGAATTTCAGCAAGAATCGGCCTTGTGCCTTCCATTACGCACATAGTACAGCTGCCGGATACCTGGGAAGACCTTTCCGAAAGAAGCATTTCCGACGGATTTTCAACCTCACAAAGCCCCATCCCCTGCATTTCAAAAACACCAATCTCATTAGTGGAACCGAATCTGTTTTTTACGGCACGCAGAATACGGTAGGAATGTTGTTTTTCACCTTCAAAGTACAAAACTGTATCCACCATATGCTCAAGCACTTTGGGACCGGCTATTGCACCATCTTTGTTTACATGACCTACTATCAGCACAGCGCAGTTGTTTGTTTTTGCCTGCCTTATAAGCATTTGAGTGCTGTTTTTTATCTGTGATACAGCTCCCGGTGCAGAAGATGAATTTTCGTCATACATGGTCTGAATTGAGTCTATTATAACAATATCAGGTGCGAGGGTTTCTATTTCGTCGCAAATATCATTTATTTCAGTTTCGGTAAGCAGATATAAATTATCCGATGCAACCTGAAGGCGTTGTGCACGAAGCTTTATCTGCCCTTGAGATTCTTCTCCTGACACATATAAAAGTCGCTCGGAACGTCCCAAGGCGGCGCAGACCTGAAGCAGCATGGTGGATTTTCCTATGCCCGGCTCGCCCGAAAGCAGCACAACAGAGCCTTGCACGATTCCACCGCCAAGAACTCTGTCAAATTCATTTATACCCGTTTTTATCCTGATTGTTTCGGGAATATTTATATCGTTTAATTTTGCAGATGCTATTTGGGATTTTTTTACAGGAGCTGTACGTTTTTTAGCAGAAGCCTTTTCGGGCTGTGCAACGTCGTTTTCCTCCATGGTGTTCCAACTTTCGCATCCGGGACACTTGCCATACCATTTTGCGGATTTATATCCACATTCGGTACATACAAATTCAGTTTTTGTTTTCAATTGTTGTTCCCTCATATTCTTTTGCAAACTGTACTGCAGATACATACAGCACATATGCCATTTTATTTTTGTATTCATTGGTTGCCAACATCTGAGCTTCGGCATCATTGGATAAAAATCCACATTCTGCAAGCACAGCAGGTACATGTAAGCTATTGAGTAATCTGATGGTTTTATCGGCAAGTTTTGGCTGACGTTTATTGTATGGCTGAAGATATTCCTTTACATTATTTTGCATCAGGTTTCCGAAATTAACGCTTTCGGGATTATTCCCCGAGCAGTAAACCTGAAATCCGCTGTACTTTTTAATGGGAAACTTATTCTGATGCACGCTCACAAGAACAGGATTTTCACATTCATTCACTATTTTGATCCTGTTATTGATATCGTGATACTTTTTTCGTGATTCTTCGCCGCTGTTATATAAAAGTTTGTCTTCGCTACGAGTAAGAACAGTTTTAAAATCGCTCAGCTTAAGCATATCAAAAAGCTTGAGTGAAATATCAAGGTTAATGTCTTTTTCGCAAATTCCGCCATCGCTGACAGCGCCGCCATCTTCCCCACCGTGTCCCGCATCAATTACAAAACATACACGCTTATCGGGGCTGATCTCTGATATGATCGGAATATGCGAATTTAACATAAAGCTTCCGTTTATGCCTAACATTTGCGACAGCAAAATCGCAAACACGGCAACAACAGCAAAACACGCCAAAAACGCGCAAAACTTTACAACAAAACGCAATGTGATATGTTTATTACAATCCAAGTAAATCACCTCTAAAACAATATATTTCAGAGGTGCGTTTTTTATTTGTCGTTATCTGCCTTTTTTTCGGTATGCAAGCCAATATAATATGCCAAAAAACATACTGCAAGCGTAAAAACTGTATATATCACATATGATACTCCCATTTGAGTCATAAAGGATGCCGATTTAAGTACGCCTGTTTCTGCATTAAACAGATATGTATCTACAGGGTTATACATACCAAACATAAACACTCTTGTAATAACATTAAAAATTCCTGCAATTGAAGCCAAAATGCCGCGAGAAAATCCGCCAAAGCAAAGCATCATATTTATAAAAGCAATAACAAATCCCGGCAAAGCTGCAATGCCGCAGTATTTTACCGACATAAGATTATCAGCCTTCATTCTGCCGCCGGCAATTTTAATCGCATCCTTTTGACCGTCCTCGCGGATAAACGTGATCAAAATGAAATAATAAAACACAAGTCCGAATATACCAAAGGGCAAAAGCCACTGATCGCCGATGGCAAGCGCCGTCGCCGCCATAAACATACCAAACAGCGACATGGCTATCTGATTTATAATGTATTTAAGCATGAGATGGCCTTTTTCATTAAACAAAGATTTCATTTTAATATTCCTTTCTGATTTTTAAAAAACTTACTTGTATCATTTGTAAAACCGTGATATAATATGTAAAAAGATATCGGAGGTTGAAAATGCTATACAACGATGCACCGCAGCTTGTGCTGAATTTTTTATCATATAAAAACACAATACAAGGGCGATCTGACAAAACAGTGTTTCAGTATTACCACGATATCCGCCACTTTTTCAGATATTACATGTATTGCAAATACCCCGCAAGATATAAAGACGTCGAAATTACGGAAATAGATTTTTCGGATTGTACAGACGAAGATGTAAAAAATGTTACGCACAAAGACATTTACAATTTTCTTTTATACGCATCTTCTGAAAGAAAAAACGGAGAAGCTGCAAGAGCACGAAAACTGTGCGCATTAAAAAACCTATACAGGTTTTTAAAAAACAGCTATGAAGTGGACGAAAACCCCACAGACAAGCTGGAATCTCCAAAGAAAAAGAAAACACTTCCAAAATATCTTACACTTGAGGAATCAATACAGCTTTTGTCCTCAATTACTCCGCCAAACTACGAACGCGACTATGCGATTATAACCATTTTTCTAAATTGCGGCCTGCGAGTTTCCGAACTGGAAGGCATATCATTGGGCGATATAGACAGCAACTTCGAAAAGCTTAAGGTTACCGGAAAAGGCAGTAAGGAACGAATCTTATACCTTAACGATGCGTGCAGAACAGCAATAAAAAAATACCTTGAAGTACGTCCGACAGATATAAAAAGCCCTGATAAAAACGCTCTGTTCATCTCCAGAAACCGCAACAGGCTGAACGTTAAAACCATTCAGCATATTGTTTACAAAAGATTAAAAGAAGCGGGCCTTGGCGGCAAACAACTTTCGGCACACAAGCTGCGCCACACAGCGGCAACGCTTATGTATCAGCACGGACACACAGATGTGCGAGTGCTCAAAGACATTCTCGGCCACGAGGATCTTTCCACCACACAAATATACACACATCTGAGCGACGAACAAATGAAAAACGCAGCACAGTCCAATCCCCTGTCTTCGATGACACCTCATAAAAAATCACGTGAAATAAAAGAATAATGATTCCACGCCGCAGAAAAATCTGCGGCGTATTTTTTAACCTCTGTCAACAAAAACAGGTTCGTCGTCATCGTCATCATAATCAGAAGACGGACTTTCGGGATAATAAGGGTCTATCATTATGCGCTTTATGTTCGGATAAGTGCAATAAACAGCAATAAACGAACAAAGAGAAATTGTGATAATAAAGGGAAGTATTATTCCCAAAGGCATAAACACTATAAAAACATAATAATTCAAAAGCAACACAAAGGCGATTGAAAGAAGTGCAACAAAATTGCGTTTTACACCGATAAGTGCAAAAATAAAGGAGTTTTTAAGTATTTTAAAAATAGATAAATCAAAAGTTATCATAATCACATACATGTAAAAGCGCATAAAGAAATATACGATAATTACAAATATGCTTAAATAAAACATTATATCATTTATAAAGCTTGATGCGTAGTTTTTCCAGAAATCAAACACAAACACAAGAACAAAGCAAATGAGAATATCAATAATACCCATAGGCAAAGCCTGCTTCCAGTTTGTTCGGATAGTGTCAAAGAAATCCGTGGTGAGAAAAACCGGTTCTTTTCTTGTGTAGCTGCGCAGAATATTAGCCATACCGCAATTCGCTATGCCAAAAGTAAAAATTGCAAGCGCTGTTACAGCAAAGAAAACAAGCGTGGCAGTGGTGGGGACAGATACGGAGGTTTCTCCGTAAATATGCCCGAAATGCATCTGGAGGAAAGGCGAAGGTTTTATATTCATCATTCCGAATAGCTGCGGATAAAACAGATTTACAGGAGCAGACGATGTCATATTAAGATTACCGGACAACGCAAAAATGCCAAAGAAAACAGGAAAATTGACTAAAAGATATAAAAAGTTAAGACAAGTAAAGCCCCAGAAATTTCTTCCGAAAGTTTTAAAAAAAGTGGAAACCGTAAAAGGAGTATCTTCTACATAAGTTTCTTTTTTTATGCCTTTACCCTCTTTTGTAAAATTAAAAATGCCAAAAAGTTTATTTTTCATTATTAAACTCCAAAAAAATATATGTGACGCGCAATGCGGCACATATATAATAACAAAAAAATATTAACTTCATATTAATATAATATCTATTTATGTAAAAAATCAAGAATGAGGGTGCAAAGCGATCAAAGATCCAATGGTTTTTTTCTTCAAATAGTCAACATAAAAATTAGTGGTGGAAATATCAGCATGACCGAGTATGCCCTGGAGTTGTGATACATCAGCACCGTTTTCAAGCAAATGAGCAGCAAAAGAATGTCGCAAGGACTTTGGAGTTATGTCCTTTTCAATACCTGCTTCAACAGCATAGCCTTTTATGATTTTACAAAGCCCCTGACGTGTCATTCTTTCGCCGTTAAGATTAACAAACAAAGAGCTTTCGTCCGAGCTGCAAACAAGATATCGCCTTGATTCATTAATGTACTTATCGAGAAGTTTTTTAGCTTTAGGATAAAGAGGAATGAAGCGTTCGGATTTCCCCGTGCCGCTTCTGCGGCATCTTACATACGACATTGTTTCGTTGTAATCAGAAACAGAAAGAGAAACTATTTCCGAAACCTTCATGCCGGTAGCATACAAAAACTCCAGCAAAGCTTTATCCCTGATAGCTTTTTCATCCTTACCCGAAGGCTGTGCAATAAGCTTGTCTATTTCTTCTGATGTAAGGATATCAAACTCTTTTTCGGGAGAGCGGTCGTTATGGACAGATTTTGCAGGATTTGATTCCACCATGCCGCATTTGTACAAATAAGAATAAAAAGCTCTGACACAAGAAAGAGTTCTTGAAACACTTGTAACTGCACGGCCATCATCCTTGAGATATGACTTAAACGAGATAATATCGTCACAAGTAGCCTGTAAAACATCAATATTGTGCGAAACAAGATAATCATAAAAGGAATTCAGGTCACGTGTATAAGCCTGAAGTGTATTGTCAGAAGAATTCTTTTCAAATTTAAGATAATCAAAAAAAGCCTTATATGGTGTAGACTTATCCACAGTGCCACTCCTTTCATATGAGATAAACAAAACGGTTTGCAAGAATAAAAATGAATATATTTAGTAAAAAAAGAACGACTAACGATACAGCAATCGTTATTACAAGAAATCTGGAATTATTTAGACTGTTGGAATAATTCGCAAGCATGCTTCTAAACGAAAACCTTATGGAAACCGCACTGAAAAAGCTTAATGCTAACACATATAGAATTAAAACAAAAGCAAAAATCAATGTTTGAACAATTCCCAGCGGCACAGCATTAACACTGTAAGTATAAGCGATAATACCATAAAACGCCACAACAAAATTTACAGCATACAGCAATATCGACAAAACTCCGCCAAAAGGCGATAGTGCACAAAATACCATAAACACCAAACTGATTATGGAATATTTTGCAAATACAAACTCAAAATTAGCCGCTGCCACGCTTGAAAAATGTGATCTGTACACATTATAGCCGCAGGAAATCCCTGCAAGGCTTATTGCCACCGCAAGGATAAAGAGAAATACAAGTAGCTTGTCTGCATTAAAAAAGCGAAAATAATACAAACTTTTCTTTTTCAAAATAACACCCCCAAGCAATAAATATGCTGAAAATGTTATTTATATGAAACAGCTTTGTGTATATATATGATACATGATTTTGAATCAAATATCAATAGTAAAACCGAAATAAACAAAACTTTGTTGAAAATCGCCACACATTATGTAAACCGCATTATGTAAACATTAAAAACCGTTTGTCGAGCACTAAATGCTGTGTTTTTATATGAAGCAAAAAACAAAATACAGTAGTCTCCCCTTTCGCCAAAAATCGGGGACAAAATAATTTTGTGCAACATGTACACCAAGGCTTTTTAAAAAGAAACAGTTTAAATTAAATTTTTAACTTTTTCTTATTTACACGATGCTGGTTTTGTGGTAAAATATTACAAAAGAAAAAAACAGGAGGTC
The DNA here is from genome assembly GCA_045532495.1 of Eubacteriales bacterium. Lineage (GTDB taxonomy): Bacteria > Bacillota > Clostridia > Oscillospirales > CAG-382 > UMGS1052. The sequence goes on from JAZSGA010000159.1 coordinate 8,360, forward strand.
GCAATGAGCTTTACTCAGGAATTTATAGACGAATACAAAAAAGCCATAACTCGTCAGGGTTCAAACGAATTGCTCGAATGGCTTAAAACAACAGATTTTTTTACTGCCCCCGCAAGCACAAAATTCCACAGCGCATACGAAGGAGGTCTTGTTGAACACAGCCTTAACGTATATCGCGTACTTATAAATCATTATAACAACGGTCAACCGGATGAATCCATGGCCATTTGCGCTTTACTGCATGATCTTTGCAAGGCCGAGTTTTATAAGATAAATTTCCGCAATGTTAAAAATGAAGAAACAGGAAAATGGGAAAAAATGCCCTACTACGTAATCGAAGACAAATACCCCTTCGGACACGGCGAAAAATCGGTTTTCCTTATCGAACGTTTTATGAAACTTAAAATAGATGAAGCCATTGCCATCCGTTGGCATATGGGCGGGTTTGATGATTCGGCAAGAGGCGGATCTTTTTCCGTCAGTGCAGCATACGAAAAATATCCGCTGGCTGTTATGCTTCATATTGCCGACGTGGAAGCCACTTATCTCATTGAGGAGGCGAAAAACAGATGACACGCAAACCTCTGGACCTTGCAGCAAAAAAAGGCTTTATATGCGACATGGACGGCGTTATTTATCATGGCAACAAGCTTTTGCCCGGTGTGCGCGAATTCGTAGAATGGCTTAAAAACGAAAACAAGAGCTTTCTTTTTCTTACCAACAGCAGCGAACGCTCTCCCCTTGAGCTTAGGCAAAAGCTGCAGCGCCTTGGCCTTGATGTGGGTGAAGAACACTTCTACACCAGCGCCCTTGCCACAGCACAGTTTTTAAAATCCCAAAAAAGCAACTGTACAGCATACGTTATCGGCGAGCCCGGTCTTATGAACGCACTCTATGAGCAAGGCATCATCATGAACGATGTTAACCCCGATTACGTTGTTGTGGGCGAAACAAAAAACTACAACTATGAAAACATACTCCGAGCTGTAAGATTTGTTTTTAACGGTGCAAAGCTCATAGGAACGAACCCCGACATGACAGGCCCTTCCGAACAAGGAATAATCCCCGCCTGCCGTGCGCTTGTATCGCCCATTGAACTTACAACGGGGCAAGTTGCATATTATTTGGGCAAGCCCAATCCCCTTATGATGAAATCGGGTCTCAAAATTCTTGGTGTTGCGCCCGAAGACGCCGCGATTGTGGGTGACAGAATGGATACAGATATTATTGCAGGCATAGAATCCGGCATTGAAACAGTTCTTGTACTTTCAGGAGTCACCACACCCGAAATACTAAGCAAATTCCCCTACCGACCCACATACATATACAATGGTGTCGGCGATATAATAAAAAACAGCCCTATCGATCTGTAAAACAAAAAAAGACAGGATGCTTTTGCTCCTGTCTTAATTTTTATACTAAACTATCGGTTCTATAGCCGATAGAAAATATCTGTTTATTTCCTCCGGAGATTCTTTCATATCGTGCAGCAACCACCAGCTGATGGTTTCGACAAACGTGGAAGAAATGTGGTTTATCAAAAAATCACGCGGTATATTTGTTTTATGTGAAAGATTGTTGTCATCAAATTGCAGGCTGACAAGCTTTTGCAGCTCATTTTTAAAATATTTCAGAAATAACTCATTATTTTCGCAAGACAGTAACGCCAGTATGTTGCTGTCATTTTGTTTAAGATGATGTATCAGATGCAGATAAACCGATTCATCAGCTTTGCAATCCGAATACCTGCCGGAAACATCCTTATGCCCCATGGCTGTTCCTATAATGTGATCAAACAGTTCTTTACACAGTTCTTCAAGCAAGATCTCTTTTGTTTCAAAATGTGCGTAAAAAGTCGTTCTGCCCACATCCGCACAATCAATTATTTCCTGCACGGTAATTGAATTATAATTCTTTTTAGATACAAGCTGAATGAACGCTTTGAAAATAGCATCTCTTGTCTTTTTTTGTCTTCTGTCCATACAAACTCCGAAACAAATTACCAAAAATGTTCCGTAACGCACAATTATAGAAAACTGATTATTGAAAACACGGAACTTTTTGATATAATAAAGATGCAGAACATTTTGTTCTGTATATTATAAATTATATTCTTAAACATATTATTTGTCAATAAGGAGGGCAAAAATGTTCAACAAGTTCTTCGACGTAATTTCGAGTATTCCTTCAACCATAATCGGAGGTGTTTTCCTTTTATCAAGCATTATTTTGTCAAAACTTAATATACACTTGTTAATCGACCCTGCATGGGTTACTGTATTTTTAAGCGGTTTGCCCCTTGTAAGGCTTGCAATTAGAAGAATAATAAAAAACAAAGGTATCAGCAAAATTTCTTCCGCATTACTTATTTCAATAGCGATGATTGCTGCAATTTTGATCGATGATATATTTGCCGCAGGTGAAGTTGCTTTTATAATGGCTATAGGCGAAATCCTTGAAGATTTAACAACAGACAGAACAAAAAAAGGTCTGAAAAAGCTGATAAGCATAGCACCCACAACGGGTAGACTTATAACATCCGGTAAAGAAGAAATAGTTTCGGCCGACGATATAAAAAAAGATGATATAATCCGCATTCTCCCCGGCGAATCAATTCCTGCAGATGGTATTATTGTAAGCGGAAATACTTCTGTTGATCAGTCTGTAATGACAGGAGAATCACTGCCCGTGGATAAAACGGTTAACGATACTGTGTTTTGCGGCACATTAAACCGTTTCGGTTCAATAGACATAAAAGTTACAAATTCGGGAAACAACAGCTCACTGCAAAAGCTTATAAAAATGGTTAAGGATGCTGAAAACAAAAAGGCGCCGATCGCACGAGTTGCGGATAAAGCGGCAAGCTGGCTTGTGCCTGCAGCGTTACTTGTTGCCGTAATTACAGGGATAGTTACAAAGGATATTGTAAGAGCAGTAACAATACTTGTAGTGTTCTGTCCTTGTGCCCTTGTACTTGCCACACCCACAGCCATAATGGCAGCAATCGGCCAGGCAACCAAGCACGGCGTTATAATTAAATCCGGCGAAGTTATCGAAAAAATGGCAAAAGCCGACACAATTGCTTTTGATAAGACAGGCACACTTACACACGGAAACCTAACAGTAAGCGATGTTTGCCCATATAATACAGAAAAAGATATGCTTATAAAGCTTGCATCCTGTGCCGAAGCAAAAAGCGAACATCCACTTGCAAAAGCAATAGTTGAATATGCAAAATCAAATGATATAAGTATAGAAGAATCCGAACAATTTACAATGGTTCCCGGAAAAGGTGTAACAGCCAAAATTAACAGCAAAACGGTACTTTGCGGAAATATTCAGTATTTAACCGAAAACTCGGTTGTTATAGATGATGCCAACACAAGAATTATAAATGATCTCAAAAACCAAGGTAAAGCAACGGTACTTGTAGCATTAAACGGCGCGTATATAGGCGTTATTGCGCTTTCGGACACCATACGCAGCAATGCAAAAGAAACGTTGAACAAACTTAACGCCAACAAAATCCAAACTGTGCTTGTAACCGGTGACAGTAATGCTTCAGCAGAATATTTCAAAGCAAAAACCGGAATTTCCAATGTATACTCAGAGCTTTTACCCGACAAAAAAGTTGAAATCATTGAAAAGCTTAAAGCAAACGGAAAAACCGTCTGCATGGTTGGTGACGGTGTTAACGATGCTCCCGCACTTAAAACAGCAGGTATAGGCGTGGCAATGGGGACTATGGGAAGCGATATTGCAGTTGATGCGGCAGATATTGCTCTTATGAACGATGATATATCAAAACTCCC
>JAZSGA010000230.1:0-6717 GCA_045532495.1 Eubacteriales bacterium
CTCCGACTTTTACCTACACCGCAAAGGGCAAAAAAGGCAGCGAGATAATTATCCGCAGCGGCGAGGAGCTTTGCGATGACGGCAGTGTGCGTTTTGAGCTTCGCTGTAATTGCCGTTTTGAAGAAAAGCACATTCTTTCCGGCGGCAGCGACAAACTTGATCAGTTTGATTATAAAGGCATGCGTTATATTGAGCTTATTCTGCCTGAAGGTTGTGTGCTTGATACCGATTCTGTAAAGATCATTGTCCGCCACTATCCTTATACCGAAAGGGCGGATCTTTCCACAGACAACGCCGACCTCGCAAAGATATTACGTTTGTGCGCCGATACCGTAAAATACGGTGTTCAGGAAATCTGTCCCGATTGTCCCACCCGTGAAAAAGGTCAGTATCTCGGCGATGCGGGATTTATAGGCATGTCCCATGCGGCGGTTACAAAAACCACGGATGTGCTTGAAAAGGTGCTTTGGGATTTTGCCAACTCCTCGTTTATCTGTCCCGGACTTATGGCGGTTTCGGGTTGTGCGCTCAATCAGGAAATTGCCGATTATTCGCTTATGTATCCATATTTTGCTTTGTGGTGCTATAATGCAAACAACAATGCGGAATTTCTTTCGCAGCTTTATCCGTACATCGACGGATTGATGAAATATTTCGACGGCTTTGTGCAGGACGGCGTTTTGTGCAACGTGACCGAAAAATGGAATCTTGTGGACTGGCCCGCAAACCTGCGTGACGATTATGATTTTCCCCTTGATCAGCCCATAAAGCCCGGCAAGCACAACGTTATTGCCGCTTATTATATTGGCGCCGTGGAAAATTTTGAACGCATCCGCAGTATTCTCGGCAAGCCTCCCCGTTATGATGTGGACGGACTTAAAAACGCCTTTGTAAAATACTTTTACGACGAAGATGCAAAGCTGTTCCGCGACAGCGAAGCATCCTCCCATCACAGCCTGCATGCAAATGTTTTGCCCATGCTTTTTGATATATGCACCGATGACGGATTCAAAAAGAATGTTCTTGAAATGATTCGCCGCAAACGTTTGCTTTCCGTAAACTATTTTGCATATTTCGTATTGCTTGCCCTTGAAAAGGAGCAGGAATATGACCTTATGCGTGAGCTTATATGCGATAAAGGCTCGTGGCTGAATATGATATCCGAGGGTGCCACCACCTGCTTTGAGGCCTGGGGCAAGGATCAGAAATGGAACACCAGTCTTTTCCACCCGTGGCTTTCGTACCCGGTAATTTTTGCCGATAAAATCAAATAAAAAGGACTTTTAAATAATTATGTTAACCGATAAAGCACAAATAAAAATAGCAATGCTTGCTGTTTACTGCGCTTTTGCCGTGGAAATAGAAGCCGCCATGGCTCAGGAATCCATCCTTTCCGTCGGCGAGATTAATGTTTTCGACTGTCAGGAATGTGAACGTGAGCTTGTTGAGCAGGGACTTTTGCGTTATTGCAAGATCGAAGGCAAGCTTTGCTGTGGAATCACCAAAAGCGGAGTTTTCACTTACGAACAGGGCAAGGGCATTTTGCGCAAGGATATAACCGATCATATTGTATCCAATGCGCTGCGCCATTTTGAATCCATCTGCTCGGGCAGAAAGTACAGCACCGAAATGGTTGAAGCCGACGGGGGATACTATGTTATATGCGCCCTTAAATCTCAACAGCGCACATACATGGAAGCAAAATTCTTTTTTGATAACCGCAACGAGGCATATTCTGCCCTGCAAAACTGCAAGGAACGCCCCGAAGTGGTGTTCAGCGGCGTAGAAACCCTTATGACGGGCAAAATAAACCATTTGCTGTAATTACATATTTCCAAAAACAAATTGCCTTGTGATGGCGTGTAAGGCGCCAAAGGCATCAGCCGCCGCGGTAAAAACAACCGTGGCGGTGTTTTTCAGCGGCACGGTTATAATATCGGGCATAAAAACCCCCGATGCTTTGTTACACAGTGAGATGTAATCGGATACCCGTTGCAACAGCTTTTCGTCCGGTGTATAGGCTTTGCCCATAAAGATAATATCTCCGTTGCTTTCAAAGGATAAAAAATATTTAAAACTTTCGGGGTTTGCGGAGGTTATGCATGCCGCGTAAATTATTATTACGGCAGAAAGCAAAAAAGCGAGAATAAACGATACACAGCTGCGGATAAATACCACATCCTTTTCTTTTATATTTCGGGTGCCACGGTTTTTGCGAAAATCTTTCCGAAAGCCCGTACCGATACCAGCACTTCCTCAAGGGTGTTTCCGCAGTTGCCTGCCTCAAGGATAAAATATCCGTTGCATAACTGTTGATTAAAGCTTGCACGGCGCAGGTTTATATTTCGCATAAGACCGGGATATGCCGCATCCACGGCTTTTTGTATGCCTGCGGCTGTGCGCAGATTATCCTTCCAGTCCTTGTGGCGTGCGCCTGCCTCATCCGTACCCACCACCAGCATAAGCTGTGCGGCGGATTCGCCATCAACGGCGGTAACGGGGCGGGTATAGTTTCCGTTTTCATCGGAAACCGCATCACGGTGCAGGTCTATTACATATTTTATAGACGGATATTTTGAAAGATATTCACTTACGGCGGCATAAGAGTTTGAATATGACTTTATATACGAGTCCTTATCAAACATCTCGGTACAGTGCAAAACAGATACCCCGTAAGTCTTAAGGGTGTCATGCAGCTCTTTTCCTGCCCGCACAACGTTGTAATTGCAATCGGTGCTGCGGTAACCGCTTTCCGGCGTGTCGGCATAACATTCTGTGCCGTGGGTGTGGATTATCAGCACTTCTGGCACAGATTGTGCAAAAACCGTTACGGCATCGGCATTTTCCTGTGGGTGCCGCATAAGCGCATTTATGGGGTAGCTTTCCTTTAAAAGCTCTGTCATGTCAATGCTGTATTTTGTTTCGTTGGAAAGGGCAATACTTTTTTCACCAACTTGTGCGGTTTCGACTCGGTCTGAATTTTGCGGTGGGGAGGGATTGTCCTGAATCGGTTTTTCGGTTTCTTTTGGCAGCTTGAGCTCATAAACCGGCGGAGTTGATGCAATATCTGCCGTGTGTTGCTCTGTTTGGGAGTCTGTATATAAAAGAAATTCCGCCAGAGGTACAAGAAAATCCGAAACGCTTTGAGGAAGCGGCAATTGCATTGATGCGTAGCCGATAAATACACAGCATGCCGCAAAAACCGCTGATGCGGCAAAACGCAGGAAAAACCTGTGCCAAGCATTGGGTTTTCTTTGCGGTTGTGCACAGCCTATTTCCATAACCGTTACCTGCTTGAGGATTTCCTGCTGCTTTTGCACTTCGGGAATAGGTTTCAGAATGTGAATCTTTTCTCCGCAATTGAATTTTTTGCTGTACGAATAATTTTCGCTGTTCATTACGACTCCTTTTCGATCCGTTGTTTTTTTACCTTATCGGATTATATGAAAAAAAGCCTTTTTGTATGAAAGATTATAAAAAATCCGCCATTTCGGAATAGGATATCCCCTTGTGTATGGCGGCGTTGAGCGAATAACCTATAAGCCTTGAAATGCTTCTTATGCTTTCGCCCGATTCCTTGGGGCATACGTAACAGTCGCTGCTTACTCTTGATAAAAGCTTGCTGTGGGATTCCTGCGGCAAAGAATTTTTGTTTATGCCGCAATCGGAAAGTATATCCGAAATAAGCGTTGTGGCGTTTACAACGGTGGGAACGCCTATGGCAATGACGGGTATGCCAAAGGTTTCGGCGGATATTTCCTTGCGTACATTTCCCACCCCCGATCCCGGACATATGCCGGTATTGCATATCTGCACGGTGGTGGCAAGCCTTGAAATGTGGCGCGAAGTCAGCGCATCAATGGCAATTATGCAGCACGGTTTTATATCGTCGGCAACACCTTTTATTACCTCTGCGGCTTCTATTCCCGTGTTTCCGAAAACATCGGGCACGACGGCGGCGGACTCGGTAAAGGAAAATTTTTCAAAAAGCTCGGGCGACGATGCTTTTATGTGCCTTGTTACTATAAAGTTTTTCACGGTCTGCGCACCCACGGAGTCGGCAGGCAGCCCCGGATTGCCAAGCCCCGCTATCAAAAAAGCTCCTTTGCCGTCAAAGCTGTCGGTAAAACTTTTAACAACGCCCGTAAAGGTTTCACAAACCTTTTCAAAAGCGCCGCTGTCGTAAAGGTGGGTGTTTCCCACATTTACGGTGACGTATCTGCCCCGTTTTTTGCCGCTGTAAATCTCGGCATCGCGGCTTTTTATGTCCATGGTGAAAATGTCAATGCCGTTTTCGGTGCGGTTTTGCGTGGAAATTCCGTGAATTGTGTCGCTTCTTTTCTTTAAAATCTCATTGTTTTCATCAGCCAAATCGGTTTTCAGGTCAAAAAAATTCGTTTCAGACATGTTTTTTTCTCCTTCTTTCACAAAAAAATAAAAAAAATTAAAAAAAATCGGTTTTGCTATTGAATTATTCAAAAAAATGTGGTAATATAAGTTGGTATATGAAAATACGACCGCATTTTATGTGCGGCACCATTATCGTATGGTATCTTTTACAGGGAGGTGGACAGATTGCCGAATATCAAGTCTGCAAAGAAGCGTGTTAAGGTCACTAAGACAAAGACTCTCAAGAACCGTATGTTCAAGACAATGTTCAAAACAACATTGAAAAAGTTCGAAGTAGCTGTTGCTGATGGCGATAAGGCTGCTGCAGAAGTTGCATACCGCAACGCAGTAAGCGTTCTTGACAAGGCTGCAAGCAAGGGTATTATCCATGCTAACGCCGCTGCAAGAAAGAAGAGCCGCTACACAACAAAGCTCAATACTCTTTGATCTTACTTCATTTTTGAAGCAAGCCGTTTAACGGTGTGATTTAACCAATTCGAATTGGGAGATATTTTCCGTAATTTTTATGGAAAATATCTCTTTTTACTTTGTGGCGGCTGCAAAGTCAAAATTTTCAAGTATAAATTCCGATATAAAATTCAGCTCCGCATCAAGCAATGATTTTACACGGAACTTTGTTTTTTCTCTGCATGCACGGTACGAATATACATCGCCTGCGTAAAAGTATGCAGAGGCTTCGGCAAAGTCGCAAAAAAGATCGTTGGCGGTGCCTTCGCAGTTGGTATGGTAAATGTACCGTTTATGCTGTTCGAAAAGAGAGGCTGTTTTTTCTATAAGATCGTTGTTTTTCCCAATCTCAGACGGAAGCTGCTCGATTTCATAAAGCATTTTGCCGTATACGGCGGCACCGTATACCGAGTTTGCAATTACGGCAGATATTACAAGCGCAAGAAGAATCAGCGAAATTATAAAGCTTCTCATTTTCCTTTTTCCTTCAGTATCAGGGTTTTTCCTCCGGCACGGTTGGCAGAAAACAGCAATATGTCATCGGGCAGGTGCGGTTGTATCTGCTTGTCAAGCCATTTGTGGGATTTGTTTAAAAACTCAAGCCCTTGTTCTATAATCTTTCCGTCAACAATAACCGAAATGTCGGGTTCGTCCTCACTGGCATCAAGCTTTAAATCCCCAACTGTCGCCTGGCGGTAATCTGCCTTGGGAATAACACTGAATTTCCCGTTTGGCTCCAGATAAACATACTGCGCTTGTGAAATAGAGGAAAGCCCTGCTATCCGTATTTCCACCAACAGCTCTTTCAGCGTTATGCGGTTGTCGATAAGGGCCTGCTGGTCAAGCACACCTTTGTCAATTAGTATGGCGGGCGTTCCTTCAAGAAATTTCTGGGCGTGGGAGGATTTTGTGGATATATACGATAGTATAACTTCGGTACATATTAAAAGTATAAGGGGTATAAGACAGTAAACAAGCGGTATTGTTTTGTCGGATATCGGCATGGCGGCAAGCTCGGAAAGTATCATGGCTGTTATAAATTCCGATATCTGCATCTGACCAAGCTGCCGTTTGCCCATCATTTTCATGGAAAGCAGAATTACAGCGTACATAAAAAAGGTTCTGAAAAGTATTTTTGTCATATAATTCTCCTTTGTTTGTCGTTGTTAGTTTTGTTAAATGGCGCTTTTTTATTCAGAAAAAGCTTTTTTAGAACTAAAAAATGTTAAATTTGGATTTTTTTAAAAAAAATAAAAAAAATCTCAAAAAACCCCTTGACAAAATTGAAACTCTGTGGTATTCTAATAAAGCTGACCGCGAGGCGGGAAGCACCGGACTTTGAAAATTGAACAACGAAAGACGAGAAAGAAAAACAACTCGTTAATTCCTAAGAATAGTAGAGATACTACCCAAGGAACAAGTAGAAAGAGCAAAAGCTCAAACATCTAAGAAATAGGCATTATCCTGAGAGGATAATGTTAAAAATATTTTTTTAGAGAGTTTGATCCTGGCTCAGGATAAACGCTGGCGGCGTGCATAACACATTCAAGTCGAACGGACTGATTCGAAAGCTTGCTTTTGATGAAAGTTAGTGGCGGACGGGTGAGTAACGCGTGGGCAACCTGCCTATCTGAGCGGAATAACGTCTGGAAACGGTCGCTAATACCGCATAACACATATTTGATGCATGTCAGATATGTCAAAGATTTTATCGCAGATAGATGGGCTCGCGTCTGATTAGATAGTTGGTGAGGTAACGGCTCACCAAGTCGACGATCAGTAGCCGGACTGAGAGGTTGAACGGCCACATTGGAACTGAGATACGGTCCAGACTCCTACGGGAGGCAGCAGTGGGGAATA
>JAZSGA010000196.1:0-9399 GCA_045532495.1 Eubacteriales bacterium
GGGGAGTAACGTGCTTCGGGATACATGCACATTATGCTCTTTTTCTTGTTAAGCACATTGTCCACCGAACGGATAAGATCGGGATCGGTGGTGAATTTACGCTTGCACATGCAGCCGATAAGCTCCATCAAAAAAGGTCTGCGGTAGTAGCCGTCCACCGATGCAATGTTGTATACTTTGTGGGGAAAAGTTGCGATGGAGTTAAGATAAAAATCCACAAAGTACATGTGATTGCTAAGCAGTATGTAAGGCGGTTTTAAACCTTCCATATTGATTTTTTCGATCTTGTATTTTTTACCGATCATAAGGATGCGGCTCAAAAGATTTATAAGCCAGGTGAAAAACCAAAGCTGGTACATGGGCATTTTGGACGTATTATAATGCTTTACGCCTTTTTCATAGGGAATTTCGTTGTATATTGTTTTTTGATCCATGTTTTCTCCGTTAAAATATGTATGTTGAAATATCAGAAGAAGATGCAGTGGTATCTGTCATCCTCCAGGATGCTGTCGGCAGCAGATGCAAAATCGCATACCTTTGAGGTAAATGTGCTTCCGTCGGGATTTTTAAAGGTGGCTTCAAAGGTTACGTATGCGCTGTCGGAAGGCAGAGGTTTCAATGTACATTCCGCTCCTTCGTTTACAGCCTTTTCAAAAAGCTGATCCTCGGTACAGCCGATTTTTTTGCTCTTTGCAAGAAGCATAGGACCGTACCACAAAGTGCAGCGCTTTTCGCGAACAAAAAGATCTTCGGGGGTGGCGGAGTCTTTTGCGTATGTGCTCTGCCAGCGTTCAAGGTTCCAGCTGTTGTCGTTGGGTTCGGTGTGGAACATTTTTACCTGAGGTTTTATTTCAAAATCAAGACATATTTCCGTGTAGGATGTTTTGGGCATTATTTCAAGGTATCCGTCTTTTACGGTGCCCGCATTTTCAAAGGATGATGTGCACCAGTCAGGAATACGTATGCGTAGTTTTTTTGGCGCACCTTCGAATTCTGCCGAGATCTTTACAGGCTTTCCTTCAAGGTAACCTTCCGAAATATCGATATTGCAGCTTCCGTTGTCAAGCTTGAGCTTTGCGTTGAATTGCTCAAAAAGATTGATTACGATATCTCCGTCAAGCATTACTACTGCAATATCGGCATAGCGCAAAAATCCGCGTCCCATGTTGTTAAGACAGCAATGCTGATACTGAGTTTTTGCCTGCTTTGTCCACATATGTCTGCCTGCGCTTCTTACAGCTCGTGCACTCCATTCGCCGTTGCGGAACATGCCTGCCATAAAAGCGTTAAAATAGCAGGTTTCAAACAGGTGGATGTATTTTATATCGCCACTCAGAACATAAAGTTCATAGCAAAGACGCATGTAGTGGATGGAATCGCAGGGCTCGCTCATGGCGTTTATGGAATTGCGCGCGTCGGCAAACATATCGTTGTATGCCACACTGCCAAGAAGATTCTTTTCGTATTTGGTTATGATATCAAAAAAGCTAACAGCGGTATCCAGGTATTTTTTTGTTCCCGTGGCACGGTAAAGCTCGCAAATACCTTCAACGCATGACATCATTTCGTAAGCCTTTGCCCACAGGTGCGAGTCAGGATACCACTCCGAAATCGGCTTGCCCGAAAGAGAGTTTGTTATAAGGTTGGGGCAGATATTTTCGGCAGATTCCCATTTGTCTGTAATGTCGGTAATGCAGAAATCCAGGTATTTTTTATCGCCCGTGTGCTCGTAAAGCAAAACCATGGGTTTGAGTATGGAACAGCTTGGCATGCCGCAGAAGGTGCCTGTTTTTGTTATTTCAATGCCACATTCGCGGAATTCATCGATAAGTTGATCAGCCATGCGCTTTGCGGCGGTGAGTATTGTATCGTTGCCGGTTATTTCGTAGGTTGCAATAAGTCCCCAAAGAGTATATTTGCGACACCACACGTTCCAACACCAGCAAGGACCGTCGGGGGTTTCCTGCTGCGCAAATACATTTTTGGAATCCTTGTATGAGCCTATGTAGCCGTCTTCACGTCCGTAAGAAATAACACGCATGCAGGATTCCACAAGGAATTTTTTGAATTTTGCATTGCCGGTATATTTGTATATTTCTGCGGCACTCAACATAAGCTTGCCCCAGAATTCGCCCTGCCATATGCCTGCAGGGGTTTCATCGTCTATCTGATTTTTAAAAGCATCTTCTGCTTCCTTGAATATTACGTTCTGAGCAAATTCGGAAAAGAATCTTTTTTCAAAAAAAGTGCTCATTATCTCTGCCGTATGGCCTCCGATGGTGGTACGGAAAAGCTCGGGACATATAATCTTGCTGTCTATAATTCTGTTCATAAAACTATCCTCTCAAAAAAACATATAATACTCCTGTTTAGAGTATATATCAAAACCGTATTAAAGTCAATAACCGCTTTGTTTATTATCGCTGTTTGCAACACTGTTTGTGTTGACAAACGTTTTTTTGCGTGATATACTTTAAATTAAAGAATTACAAATTTGACGGAGGCTGAAATACTATGGCAAAAATTGTTACTATGGGCGAAATAATGCTCAGACTTTCCACTCCCGGAAATGAAAAGTTTATACAGGCAGATGAATTTGATGTTTGCTACGGAGGCGGCGAGGCTAATGTGGCCGTTTCCCTTGCAAATTACGGTCATGATGCGGAATTTGTTACAAAGGTTCCCGAAAATCCCATCGGTGAATGTGCAGTTGCAGCACTCAGAAAACTCAATGTAAAAACCTGCAATATTGCAAAGGGTGGCGAAAGACTGGGTATATACTTCCTTGAAACCGGCGCCGCAATGCGTGCATCCAACGTGGTTTACGACAGAGCACATTCCTCTATCTCCACTGCAAAGGCAGAGGATTTTGATTTCGATAAGATCTTTGAAGGCTGCGATTGGTTCCACTTCACAGGAATCACTCCCGCCATATCCGATGCGGCAGCCGAGCTTACCGAAGCGGCACTTAAGGCTGCAAAGGCAAAAGGTGTAAAGGTAAGCTGCGACCTCAACTTCAGAAAAAAACTCTGGTCCAGCGAAAAGGCACAGAAGGTAATGTCCAATCTTATGCAGTATGTTGATGTTTGTATAGGCAACGAAGAAGATGCAGAAAAGGTTCTTGGCTTCAAGCCCGGTAATACCGACGTTACCAGCGGCGAGCTTGAGCTTGCAGGTTACAAGAGCATTTTTGAACAGATGATAGAAAAGTTCAATTTTGAGTATGTTATATCTTCTCTGCGTGTGTCCCATTCCGCTTCCGATAACGGTTGGTCTGCCTGCATTTACAGCAGAGATACAAAAGAATTCTACCACTCCAGAGAATACAGAATCTCTCCCATCGTTGACCGTGTTGGCGGTGGCGATAGCTTTGCAGGCGGCGTTATCTGCGGTTTCCTGGATGGCAAAAACTTCAAGGATGCTCTTGAATTTGGCGTGGCAGCATCTGCTCTCAAGCACACCATCCCCGGAGATTTCAACCTTGTTTCAAGATCCGATGTTGAAAACCTTGCAAAGGGCGACGGCTCGGGCAGAGTACAGAGATAACTCTTTTTTACAACTATAAGTAAATATAAGCAAAACAGCACCCATCGGGTGCTGTTTTTGTCTTTATTCAAGTTTGTTTTTGAATCTTTTTCATCCTTTGCCAGTTGAAAAATCCATACAGATCGTTCATAAGGAAGGCGGCAAAGCAGAACACCATTGGAATATATGAGCTGTCTTTTATTCCTGCAAGTATCCATAAAATAATAAGCACAATATCGTTTGCCGAGTAAGCTAAGGCGTAGTATGGGCTTCGAAGATATGTAAGATACGACGCCAAAAAGCTTGTGGTTATGGAAACTGTGCTGAAAAACAGGTTTGCGGTGCCAAGCGCCTTGAGAATGAAATAAAACACAAAGGTTACAACAGCGGAAAGCACAAACATGATTGCAAACTGCTTTTTTGAAACCGCATTGACTTTTACTTCTTTTGAATCTTTATATGGATTTTTGTACCATTCAACGGCCGCCATTATTGCCATGGGTGATGACATGAACAGGTAGGTTATCATTTCGCCGTAATATGAAAAGAACAGCGATATAATACCGTAAAATACAGCAAAAACCACGGTGAGTATTTGCCCTATAACATATCCCTTTGCCACAAATATAAGTGCGGTAACGCCAATAAGCGATGCCGTCAGCGACAAAAAATTCTTTTCGGGCGTAAGCAAAAATGATAATGCCACCGTTATTACAGAAATTATCCATAAAGCCGCTTCAAAACGTGTAAACTGTTTGAAAATTTTGATGATGTTCATTTATCCTCCAAAATAACAAAAACATCCACAATGCACATCTTCAAAGACCTAACGATGTACACGTGAATGTTTAAAACATTCTCTACCCGGTGGCAGATACAGTATGTAAATTAAATTCGTATTGGATTTTGGTACTCTCTTGTATGAAGTCGCCTAAGTATCGCTTTTGGGTGTTTTTAACAGATATAGAAAAGTATCAATATCGTGTTTATTCAAAACCCACTTATCGCCTTGCTTTATATAACCCCGTGAAGAGTAGGCTTCTTCCGGAGTTGCAGAACCTTTCGCATAATCCATGTATGCCTGATAGCCTCTGTAATTGTTTTCTTTCTCGCGAGCTTCTTCTACGGTGATTTTTGTATCGTTACAGTATAATTCGCCATTCATAATGTAAATTAAATCATTATAATACTTGGCAACTACTGTTTTGGGGTAAAAAAAACGGTTTTTTAACAACAGTGGTGTTTTTGTTATTGTTGTATGTGTTCTTTACTTTTTTGTTTTTATTGAATAAAAAATCAAATAATTTCACCGTTTGCATTTCCTCAAATCTATGATTTGTGATAGATTACAATGTATTTTAACACATAAAAGTGAATTTTTCAAGATTGAAAAATGAAACATATCCCTTCACGTGCCGCAGCGCATTTCACAGCGAAGATATTTCACATTGCGTGGCAATATTTCACACGTAGTCAGGCGTATTTCATTGAAAAAACGACAAGTCGAAACTTGTCGTTTTTCTGGTCGGGATGACAGGATTCGAACCTGCGGCTCCTACGTCCCGAACGTAGTGCCCTACCAAACTGGGCCACATCCCGATTGTATGCTGCAACATTTGCAACAAGGGTATTCTATCATAAAAAGTTTTGTTTGTCAAGGGCTTTGGGGCAAAATCATGCGGAAACAGGCATACGCATGTTTCCGCATCTTCGTTATATTATGTTTATGAAAAGCACGTTTCCGGTGAAATCGGGTTCGTTGTTTGCCTGAAGCTTGTATATCGGAATTTCGCATGGAACCGCTTCTCCGTCGGCATTGGTGTAACTGCCCTCAAAGGCACTTACGGTATCCACATGGTTGTGGCCGGAAAACACAGCCATAATAATATCGCCGTTGGATTTTACCAGCTCAAACATCCTGCGGTTTTCGCCGAGATTCATGTTTAGTCCGGGGAACGCAATGTGCTGGAATATTAAAATCTTGTATCCGTTTTTGCGTGCTTTTTCAATGTCTTTTTCAAGCATAAGGCATTGCTGACCGTTAAAAAGGGAAACGTTATCGTCCATGGCAACAACAAGTATTTTATCCTTAATTACCTTTGAATGGTAGTAGGAATCATGCGGCCACACGGAATCAAGAAACGCACGGTTTTTGGATATATCTCCGTAAAACTGTTCGTGGTTGCCCACAACACAAATTGTTCCGGGGTAGGGGTCCCACACACATTCTTTGAGTATTTCAATATGCCGTGGCTCGGATGATGACTCAATGTTATCGCCGCAAAGAACTATCTGATCTGCGCATGCGGCACATTCAAGAGCGTTTTTTATGGGCGCTATCCAATCCTCTCTGTCACGGATATGCATATCGGTAAGCATTGATATGCGCACGGGCTCTTTAAGTCCAAAACCTGCATCCATTACTATTTCACGCACCAGCACGTCGGTGGCGTTAACGCGGTATTTTGTTTCGTACACGGTGGATAACTCGTCTGTTACTCCATCGGCAAAATACTTGTTGCCGCTGTTTTTTATCATAAACGGAGCATTTTTTTGCGCTTTAAGGCTTGCAAGATATTTTTCTGCCGCAAGGTAAACACCTGCGCTCCAACCCATCATGGCGGGCATTTTGTATTCATCGCATACGTTGGCACTTCCTTCGACTACGTTGTATTTTTCCCATAGATTGCGTGTTTCGTTAAAGGTTTTATCTGCAACGGCAATGTATTTTTGCGCTATCCTTACTGCATCATCTCGGTACCTGTAGCGTTCAAGTCCGTAAAAAGCAATAAGCTGCTGGCATGCCCAACCGTTGGGATATCCCCATTGGAATGAGCCGACAATATCGTTTTTTTCGTTGGAAAGCACACCGTAGGGCTGTTCAAGTCTTGGAAGGTTTTTTACTATTGCTTCGGCGTGCTTTTTATCTGCAACGCCTGTAAACAAAGGATAAAGACATGCGGATGACATGCTTTTTGCATGCTTTTTAGTTACAAAGTTGTAGTCATTCAAAATACCGCTGCCGTCATCCAAAAGCTTTAACATAAGCTCTTTGCGGCTTTGTGCATGGTTTTTCCATTGCTCAGCAGGCTTGCCCAGTTTGGTGCAGAAATATGCCATGTTGTTTTCAAAACCGTACATAAGCGAGTTGAGATCTACCTGAACAAAATTGTACGCTTCAAAACCGAATCGGGTATTTATATCCCAGCCACATTCACATACGGAAAGGTAATGAAGTCCGATCTTTTCACGGTCACCGTCAAGTTTTGTGTTTATTCGCTCTTCAAAATCGTTTGCATACTGTACAAGCTCTTCGGGTGATGAATCGTCGCTGTACATGTTAAGACCTGTGGGTGACATTCGCTTTGTCATCCAGAAGTTATATTCTTTTTCGAGCACAGAATAAGCGCCCGAAAGCCAGGTGTTATCGCCGTAATGATCGTACACTTCACGCACCATCTGCGAAAGGAATGGAGGCTGGGAACGAGTGAGATAATATGTACGGTTGCCGTTGGGCATAAAGCCATATTTATCCACAAGATGCAGCATGTTATCTACGTTGTTTTTTGCCTGAGCGTGCCTTCCCGCAAGCATAAGACCTATGTTTGTAAAATATGTATCCCAATAATAAAGCTCGTCAAAATGTCCCACGGCAGGCACTGTGTATGGGTAGGGCAGTCCAATAAGCGTGCCCTTGTCCTTGCGGTTTTCTTTGATGCAGGAATTCCAGCGTGAGGAGATATAATCTTTTACTTTCTGCGAAATAAAAATCACATCCTTTCGGAATATTAATGCTATTTTATCATAAACATATATTATTTTCAAGAGTCAATTGTAAACTGAAATGCAATACTTGTTTATGTGATTTATAATTTTAAGAGTATAAATTATAAATGCAGGCAGGTATTGCATTTTGTTTTGCAAAAAATTACCTCTAAAAGTTCTGGAATTCATCCAAAACCATTGACAAAACGCAATTTTTCGTTTATAATAGAACTTGTACGAAACGAATTGCAAAGGAGTGATAAATAATGCTCAATAGTATTATTGAACGACACAATAAATTAACTCCCTTGTCTGATACCGAAATTAAAATTATAGGAACTGCATCACGGCTATTTTTGGAACAGGGTTTTTCTGTTTCAACTCATAGGCAGATTGCAAAGGAATCGGGTTTTGGTTTAGGGACTGTAACATATCATTACAGAGCAAAAGAAGATATGCTCCGCATTCTCATTGAAGAGCTTATGGACTACCACTTGGATATTTTGGAGGACACGGCAGAAGAAAGCAAAGATAATCTTTTCTCTTATGCAACAGAAATTGCAATACAAATAACACTATGTGAAAATAACAAAAAGGCTTGGGATTTATACCACTCGGCATATAATCACCCACCTACTTATGCCTATATTAAGGATTGGGCAGCAAGAAAAAATTATCAGTTGCTATCTGACAAGACACCAGATTTGCACGAAGCTGATTACAGAAATATCGAAAATATCACAAGCGGCATAGAGCTTGCGGCAATGGTTGCTCCTTGCGACAGATATTTCACTTTGGAAGATAAAATAAGGCTCTCTCTTGATACAATGATGAAAGCCTACAACATTTCCGATGCTGACAGAAAAAGCACAATCGAAAAAGTGCTTGCACTTGATTATGAAAAAATGGCAAAAGAAATGTTTGAAAAATTTGTCAAAAGACTTGATAATGATATTGAACAAAACGACTGAATATAAATTTTATAAAGGGGTACCCCTTTATGTTGTACTACATACAACATAAACAATACCTAATTGCTTTTGAATACCCATAATAGAATATATCTCGAAAGGACTGAAGTTATGAAATCACGAATTAACAAATTAACAGCATGGCTTTTAACTCTTGCTATGCTTATGACATTTATACCGAACTTTACTATTACGTCATTGGCGGCGGATGTAGAAAACGCCAATGAAAATGAAACGATTATTGACTTATTCCAATGCATAGAGTCCGATGTAATTTTTATTTCCGAAGATTGCAAAATTATCGGCGATGGCATCTTATATGACATCACTCTACATATCACCGAGGACGCAACCGTAACCTTTGACGTTGGTGCAGGTGGTGTGCAGCTTTTAGCTTCCATCACTGTGGCTGATACCAAGACTTTGACGTTGCTTGTGAAAGGTGATGCGGAACATATTGTCAAGAAAGGAATTTCCCTTGGCAACGGCTCTAACGTGATTATCGAAGGCGACCTTACCCAAGCGAACAATAAACTGACCGTAACGGCTACTGGCAGCAATGCAGGTATCGGCGCAAACAACGGTGTTACAGCAGGTGATATCACCATCCGTAATGCCCGTGTGGATGCAACGGGAAGTGGTTCTGCAGATTCACCTAAAGTTGCCGGTGCAGGCATTGGAACAGCAAAGGCATCAATGGGAAATATTCTGATTGTAAATTCAATCGTTACTGCCGCCGGTGGTTATTATAGTGAATATGAAGCACATGGTGCTGCAATCGGTATGGGTTCCGATGGTGTGTCAATGGGTAATATAACCCTCATAGATTCGGAGATTACAGCAAGTCACAGCGGTGAGGGCCATGCTTCAATAATCGGTGCTGGACCTGACTTTGCTGAAGGAGACAGGGATGGGTCCGATATAGGAACCATGGGAGATATTATCATTACGAATACTGATTTGCATCTCTCTATGGCTGAAAGTACGACAGACGAATACGCAGCAATGATAGGTACTGCTGACTTCTCGGGTGGTGGTCTGAGTTATTCGGTTAATATGGGAAAGATAATCTTTACCGATATAACTCAGGCAGAACTGGATGAAATGATTGCAACTTGGTATATCCCGTCAGACTTTG
>JAZSGA010000182.1:0-5550 GCA_045532495.1 Eubacteriales bacterium
CCCACAAGTATAACTCGTTGCTGTGCACGGGTTACGGCGGTGTAAAGCATGTTGCGTGTTAAAAGTCCGTAGGGGGCATCTGCCAGAGGTATTATTACGCACGGATATTCGCTGCCTTGACTTTTGTGTACTGTTACGGCAAATGCGTGCTCAATTTCATCAATCTGCGAAAAATCATATTCGGATATTTTATCGTCGAAGGTGACTGTAAAGCTTTCGTCACGCAGGCTGATGTCCGTGATAATGCCGATATCGCCGTTGTACACACCTTCGCCCGCAAGTCCGCGATGATCCTTCCAGGGCTGCATGTAATCGTTTTTGGTCTGCATTATTTTATCACCCACACGGAACACCACGTCCCTTAC
Organism: Eubacteriales bacterium; assembly: GCA_045532495.1. Taxonomy (GTDB): domain Bacteria; phylum Bacillota; class Clostridia; order Oscillospirales; family CAG-382; genus UMGS1052. The sequence goes on from JAZSGA010000182.1 coordinate 366, forward strand.
TGCTCGCTCGGGTTTGTCCGATGCTGGTGGATTCAGGATGGACTGAAGCTGCTTGTTGAGGCTTGCAGTTCCGCTTTCGCCTTTGCGTGTGGGGGATATTACCTGAATATCAGTCAACGGATCGTATCCGTACGCCTTGGGCAAACGTTTTTCGCAAAGCTCCATGCAGGCGGATAATGTTTCCATGCCGTTTTTGCGCGGCATAAAGAAGAAATCTTTGTCCTTAGCATTGAGTATTGGCATTTCACCACGGTTTATCATGTGGGCATTTTCCACAATGAGCGATGTGGATGCCTGACGGAAAATAACGTCAAGCTTTACAAAACCAAATGCCTCGGAACGGAGAATATCTCTTAAGCAATCTCCCGCACCCACGGGCGGCAACTGATCGCTGTCACCTATAAGTATAACCTTGGTGCCTGGTTTTATGGCTTTTAGCAGGGCGGAAAGCAACAGTATATCTGCCATTGAGGTTTCGTCAATTATAACTGCTCCTGCGTCTATGGGGCTGCTTTCGTCCTTTTGGAAATTCATTTTATTGTCGCCGCCGTAATCTGCTTCCAGCAGGCGGTGTATGGTTTTTGCTTCGCGGCCGGTGGCAAGGCTCATTCGCTTTGCTGCACGCCCCGTGGGAGCGGCAAGAGCAGCATCTATTTCCAGTACATCAAAAAGAGCAAGGATGGCTTTTATAACAGTGGTTTTGCCTGTGCCGGGGCCTCCTGTGAGAATAAGAAGACCGTCGGTTACTGCACGTTTTATTGCCTCGCGCTGCTTGTCGGCAAAGGTTATACCGCTGTCACGTTCCACGTCGGATATGTAACGCTCGGTTTTGGAAATAGGGATATTAATTGCGGTTTTCGAAAGCTCGTAGAGCTTGTCTGCGCAGTACCGCTCGGCTTCGTAAACATAATCGAGGTATATGGCGGTTTCCTGACCGAATTTTACTGCAATAAGCTGAGTCTTTACCGTAAGCGCCGCTATTGCATCGGATATTTTTTCCTTTTCGGCGTGCAAAAGGGTGGCTGCCTTTTCGGTAAGCTCATCAAGCGGGAGATAGCAATTTCCGTTGCGTGACATTTCCAGCGACAAAACGTACTTTATGCCGGATGCCAGCCTGAACGGAGAGTTTGGATCGATACCAAGCCCTGCGGCAATACTGTCGGCACGTTCAAAACCGATACCGTTTATTTCTTCGCACAGCAAATAAGGGTTGCTTTTTATAACGTCAACGGAGGCGGCTCCCCAACGTTTATATACCTTCACTGCGGTTGCAGGCCCAAAGTAACCGTTGAAAAACATCATCACATTGCGCATGCCAAATTGCTCTCGGTAGCTTTCGTTCATTTTGAGAGCTTTTTTCATTGTAATACCGTTGATATCAGCCAACCATTCGGGATGGTTTTCGAGCACCTCCAGAGAGTCTTCCCCGTATTTGTCAACTATGCGGTGGGCAAGCACGGGACCTATGCCCGAAACTGCACCCGATGAGAGGTACGACAGAATGGTTTCCTTTGATGTGGGTAGCTGTTTTTCGTAGTGCTCTGCTTTAAACTGTTTGCCAAAGGATGAGTGATGTGTCCATTCGCCGGTAACTGTTACTGTTTCGCCTTCGTTCAAAAAAGGCAGTATCCCCACAACGGTAACGGGTATTCCGTCGCAGTTTATGTCGCACACTGTGTAGCCGTTGGCTTCATTTTTATAAATGATGTTTTCAACTGTGCCGCACAGAGTTTCCCGGACATCGTTTGCCATTGTGTTATACCTCCTTTTTTATATTTCCGTATTCTTTTTGAAGCTTGTCGATAAGGTGTGTTTGTGCATCCGGAAAATCCGCCACTATTTCATATATGTATTTTCCGAATAAGCTGTGTGCAAGCTGACCTTCAAGAATACGGATGGCGTATTCTGCGTGCTGATTGTTGTCAATGTGTGTAATTATAAGTCTTGCGTGAATTCCTGTTTGTTTTGATGTGTACAGATCAAAAATCCACAGCACCGTTAAACACATGCCTACAAGTGCAAAAAAACAAATTGCGGTTTTTATAAAAAGATATACCATTGTGATCCCCATGTATGTTGCGGTTATGGTATATTATATGAAAGTGTTGTCGCACCTGTATATTGCAAAAACAAACACTTATACATTTTACATTATATTATAGCACTTTTTGGCTCGGGTGTAAAGTGCCTTGGAATATTTTTTCAAAGGTACAGCAAAAAAATAGGGCTGTTCCGTATTACCGGAACAGCCCGTAAAAGTATTATATATCAGTCGTCAAGAGTTGCTTCCTGGCCTGTTGCTGTCAATGCGCTGGGGCGCAGAGGAGCAGGTCTGTCGCAACGAGTTGTCATTTCGTAGGTTTTGCCTGTGCGGCAGGATTCTTCGATGGCATGGATTACTTCGATGGCGTGCAGACCAATGTCGTAATGGCAGCGAGGACGTCTGCCGTTTATGATGGCATAGCACATATCTGCAAGACCGATTCCGCGGCTGGATGAAGAATAACCGTGGTAAATGGGAAGAGTAACTGTCTGAGCAGGGCAAGCTTCGCCAAGCTGCTGAACATCGTCATCCACTTTTACAGCGCCGTTTGATGAAGCGGAAGCAGGTGTTTGACCGGGAACGATTTTTTCAAGAGTGGGAGCAACACCGCGGCGTGTAACGGATATTTCGCTGCTGAAGCTGTTGGGGTCGCCAAGGTGAAGCGTGCCTTCGGTACCTGTGATAACAAAGCTGCGGCTGGAGGAAGAATCGGATGAAAGGTGGAATGTGCCGAGCACTCCGTTTTCAAATTCAAGGGCTGCCAGCATTGTGGTGGGGGTATTAACTTCAAATGTTTCACCGTATTTGGGATGCTTGGGGTTGGTGTACTTTCTTACGGGGTTGAGGTTGCCGCCGAAGCCGGTTACACGCTTTATGGAACCGAGCATATTTACCATCTGGTGGATGTAGTATCCGCCAAAGTCAAAGGGGAAGCCTCCGCCGTAATGGAGAGGGAAGAAGAAATGCTTTGGAGCTGTGTCAAAGAAAGGAGTTTCGGGCTCATAATGGCCTGTAACCTGTGCATGTATGGTTACGGGCTTGCCTATGATGCCGTCATCAAGATGCTTTCTTGCAGACTGTTCCCATGAACCGAGGAATGTATCGGGTGCTGTGGTGAACAAAACACCGTTTTCTTCGGCAAGACGTGCAAGTTCTTTTGCTTCTTCAAAGGTGGGCGCCATCATTTTTTCGCAATAAACATGCTTGCCGTGCTTCATGGCTTTGCTTGAAATTTCAAAATGAGATTCAGGGTAGGTAAGGTTTACAATTACCTCGATTTCGGGATCGTTCAGCATTTCGTCAACGGTCATTTTCTTAATGCCGTATTTGTCAACCATGTACTGCGCGCGGGAATCGATAAGGTCGGCGCAGGCAACAACGTCTATAACGCTGAATTTGTTTATCATGTTGTCCATGTAGGTGCCTTTGCAGATACCGCCGCATCCCACAACACCAACTTTGATTTTTCTCATAATTTTACGCTCCTTTTTTATAGATCTGTATTGGACCTTTTGAGTTAATGTTACCACTTGCAATGCGATTTGTCAATAGTAATTTTATATTACTGCAACTGTTTTTGCGGCAGGAGATTTTTGGCAAAAAATCTGCAAAAAAATATGATTTTGCAGTTGAGTTTTTTGGAAATATGTGTTATAATATAATTTACTTAATAATATGGGTTATTATATCCAGGCATTTGGAGGTCGCATGGCTGAAACAGTATACAAAACCCACGGGACCTGCTCGCGTGAGATAAGACTATCCGTTGAGGATGGAATAATCAAAAATGTGGAGTTTGTTGGCGGATGTGCCGGAAACACAGCAGGTATTTCAAAACTGGTAGAGGGGATGAAGGCGGAAGAAGCAGTAAAGCGTCTTTCGGGTATCCGTTGCGGATTCAAATCCACCTCATGCCCGGATCAGCTGGCAAAAGCACTTGCCGGCATTATCGGTCAGGAACAATAACAAGAATAACATTTCAGGAAGGAATATAAAAATGGCAAACAATAACGACAAAAAACTTGTCGAAAAAATAACATCGCGTGATACTGATTTTGCGCAATGGTATACCGACATTGTTAAAAATGCAGATCTTGCGGATTATTCCAGCGTAAAGGGCTGCATGATCATTCGTCCCTATGGATATGCTATATGGGAAAATATCCAAAAAATAATGGATACAAAGTTCAAGGAAACAGGACACGAAAACGTATACATGCCCATGTTTATTCCCGAAGGACTTCTCAACAAAGAAAAGGATCATGTTGAAGGCTTTGCACCTGAAGTTGCATGGGTTACCCATGGCGGAAGCGAAAAACTTACCGAGCGACTTTGTGTTCGCCCCACATCCGAAACACTTTTCTGCGAACACTATGCAAAAATAATCAATTCATACCGCGATCTTCCCAAGCTTTATAACCAGTGGTGCAGCGTTGTGCGTTGGGAAAAGACAACAAGACCTTTCCTGCGTACCCGTGAATTCCTCTGGCAAGAAGGCCACACCATGCACGCAACTGCTGAAGAGGCTGTTGAAGAAACCTTGAGAATGCTCAACATTTATGCTGAGGTTTGCGAAAAAGAACTGGCAATGCCTGTGGTTAAGGGCCCCAAAACTCCTTCTGATAAATTTGCAGGAGCCGAGGATACATACGCCATCGAAGCACTTATGCATGACGGTAAGGCTCTGCAGGCTGGCACATCCCACTACTTTGGCGACGGTTTTGCAAAGGCTTTTGATATTACATTCAAATCCAAGGATAACAAAGACGAATATCCCCATCAGACATCCTGGGGTACAACAACACGACTTATCGGTGCCATCATTATGACCCACGGCGATGATAACGGTCTTGTTCTTCCTCCTGCGGTTGCACCTATCCAGGTTGTTATTGTGCCTGTTGCAATGCACAAACCCGGTGTTATTGAAAAGGCAACCGAACTTTACAACAAGCTTTCTGCTTGCGGAATCAGAGTAAAGATCGATGACAGTGACAACAGCCCCGGATGGAAGTTTGCCGAATATGAAATGAAAGGTGTGCCGGTTCGTATTGAGATCGGTCCCCGTGATATCGAAAACAAACAGTGTGTGGCTGTTACACGTCACAACGGCGAAAAGACATTTATCGAGCTTGACGATATGCT
>JAZSGA010000214.1:0-6831 GCA_045532495.1 Eubacteriales bacterium
TTTCATTAATTAACAACAGACCTCGAAAATGCTTGGGCTTTTTATCTCCTTTGGAGTTTATTAAAAAAAGTGTTGCACTTGGCTTGACAATCTGAGGAGGCTTTTTGATTTCGACAATATTCGACAATCTTTATAGGATAACAAAAACGCAGGTTCAAAAAAGAACCTGCGTTTTTTAATTACAGATAATGGGAATTCCTGAAAGTTTTTGGAGTAACTCCCTTATACTTTTTAAAGGTCTTGATAAAATAGCTCAGATCGTTAAAACCGCATGCAAAAGCTATATCGGTAATATCCTTATCGGTGGATATAAGCATTTTCGAAGCCGTTTCAACACGGTATGCGTTAAGGTACTCAAAGGCGCTCATTCCCGTCATCTGGCGGAAAAACACGCACAGGTATTTGGGAGAAACATCAACAGCAGACGATAGCTCATCCAATGTCATACGGCTTGCGTAATTTGAGCGGATATACTTAATTGCACGCTTAAGCTTGATTATGTTTTTGTCTTTAAGAAAGCTGCCAAATTCGGAATTTGATGAATACAAGCTGTTTTTGCACAGTATTTCAAACAGCTTATATATGCATGAAACCGCCGCCAGCTGGTAATATTCACCTCCTTGACCAAAGGCATCAAAAAGCGCATTGGCCGCATCAAAAACCTCTGTATTATCAGCCCTTATGCGGTGAAATATAAACAGATTATGGTCGCAGAGCGCATCAACAAACCTTTTTCCCACATCCGTACTTGTAATTATTTTAGAGGGATCAAAAACAATACATTCGTATACGCAATCATGCGGAATTGCTCCGTGAACAGTATCGGAATTGACAAACACTGTATCTCCGGGAACTATAAGCATTTCCGCATTATTTAGTGTAAGCGAAAGAGTGCCGGATATTACTCTTATTATTTCTATTTCCTTATGCCAGTGATGCCGCATTATATACTTTGGATGTGTTGCATCAAGGTGATAAAAATCCACAGGAAAGCTATCTGTGCCACGCTCCATTTGCTCGTTTATGATCATAATATGCTCCAAGTCAGAAAAATGAGAATATAGTTATACTTTTTTCTATTATATCACAAGTAATATATATATTTCAAGTATATAATTATATATAAGATACTTTATGTATCTACAGGAGGTTATTACATGAGCATTCAGGACAAGCTTGACAGATTCAAATCCAAAAAATGGGGTGTATTCTATCATTTTCTGGGTGGCTTTGATTCGGAAGGTTGGAATAAACGTGTAAATGATGCAGATGTGGAGCTATGGGCAAAGCAACTGGCAGATCTCGGATGCGGTTTTATGGGTATTACCATAATGCAGGTAACACAGCTTATGCTTGCTCCGAACAACGCTTATAACAGAATAACAGGATACAAACCCGGTCAGGCGTGCGCAGAACGTGATCTTATCATGGACCTTTCCGATGCTTTGAAAAAATACGATATCGACCTTATGCTTTATTTTACCGGCGACGGTCCTTGCCGTGACAAAAACAACATCGCAAACAAAGCTTTCGGTTTCACAACAACGATACCTGTAAAAATAAACGGTGTATGGCATTGCGAATACACTCCGAGACATGTACCGGAAAGCTTTGTGGATAAATGGTGTGAAGTGCTTGATGAATACGCTCAGAGATACGGTGACAGAATTTTTGCCTGGTGGTTCGACGGATGCTACAAAGATTTTTACCCGGATGCTTACCGCGAAAAATCTATGAAAAAATACGCCGACACAGTAAGAAAGAGCAATCCCGATGCACTTGTCACCTTTAACGGAGGATTCGATAACCGGAAAGTTTTCAAGCATTCTATATATGAAAATTTCACTTCAGGTGAAACGGGAGAATTACTGGATCCCCCGACATCAAGATATGTTGACGGATCGCAGTGGTTTGAGTTTTTATGCAACTCATTCTGGTACGCAGGAGGTGACCGCAGTACCGGTGTGTGGGACGGTGACAGAGACAAAAAAATCCCGAGATTCACCCCGGAGCAACTAAAAGAACATGTCAAAAAAGTTTCGGATGCCGGCGGAATTGTTATGTTTGATACAACCTTTACGGATGACAAATATATAGACAAAGACCAGGCATTCATGATGTCAAAATTAAAAGAAATATAATTTAAATAATTTACGGAGGCACAAAAATGGCAGTAAACAGATTGATTGGTGATTACCCCGTAATCGGTATCCGTCCTACAATTGACGGCAGACGCGGACCTTTAAAGGTGCGTGAATCCCTTGAAGATCAGACAATGAACATGGCAAAGGCAGCGGCAAAGCTTATTTCCGAAAACCTTTGCTACTCCAACGGCGATCCCGTTAAGGTTATAATCGCCGATACAACCATCGGACGTGTGGCAGAAGCTGCACAGTGTGCCGATAAATTCAAAAAAGCAGGTGTTGACATAACACTTACAGTAACCCCCTGCTGGTGCTACGGTTCCGAAACCATGGACATGGATCCCATGACTATAAAAGGCGTATGGGGCTTTAACGGCACCGAGCGCCCCGGTGCGGTTTATCTTGCATCGGTACTTGCTTCCCACGCACAAAAAGGTCTGCCGGCATTCGGTATTTACGGACATGACGTTCAGGATGCCGATTCCACAGAGATCCCCGAAGATGTAAAAACAAAAATACTCCGCTTTGCACGTGCCGCTGTTGCAGCAGCCACAATGCGCGGCAAATCTTACCTGCAGATCGGCTCCATAACCATGGGTATAGGCGGCTCCATAATGGATACTGCTTTCTTTGAAGACTATCTTGGAATGAGAGTTGAATCCGTCGACGAAGTTGAAATCATCCGTCGAATGACCGAAGGCATTTATGACAAGGAAGAATTTGAAAAAGCTCTTAAGTGGACAAAAGAACACTGCAAGGAAGGTTTTGACAAAAACCCCGATTTTGTACGTGAAACCAACGAAAAGAAGGAAGAATCCTGGGAATTCGTTGTAAAAATGATGTGCATTATAAAGGATCTGTTCAACGGCAACAAAAAGCTCTCCCCCGAATTTGAAGAAGAATCCGTGGGACACAATGCCATTGTAGGCGGTTTCCAGGGACAAAGACAGTGGACAGACTTTTATCCCAACTGTGATTTTCCCGAATCCTTGTTAAACACTTCCTTTGACTGGGAAGGCGCACGCGAGCCTTACATACTCGCAACAGAAAACGATACCCTCAATGGTGTATGTATGCTTTTTGGCAAGCTGCTTACCAATACAGCCCAAATATTTGCCGATGTGCGAACATACTGGAGCCCTGAGGCTGTAAAAAAAGCAACAGGCTACGAAATAGAAGGCGTTGCAAAAGAAGCCGGCGGTTTTATCCACCTTATCAACTCAGGTGCTGCCTGCCTTGATGCGTGTGGCGAATCCAAAGATGAAAACGGCAACGGCGTTATTAAAAAGTTCTGGGAAATGACCGACAAAGACATCGATGCCTGCCTTAAAGCCACCGAATGGTGTGCTGCAGATAAAGGCTATTTCCGCGGCGGCGGATTCTCATCCAGATTCGAAACCCGCTGTGAAATGCCCTGCACCATGATCAGATTAAATCTTGTAAAAGGCCTTGGACCCGTTATGCAGATAGCCGAAGGCTGGACAGTTCATCTTCCCGAAGAAGTGTCTGACAAGCTTTGGAAGCGTACCGACTACACATGGCCCTGCACATGGTTTGCACCCAGAACAACGGGCAAGGGTGCATTTAAAACGGCCTATGACGTTATGAACAACTGGGGTGCAAACCACGGTTCCATTTCTTACGGTCATATCGGTGCTGATATTATAACACTGTGCTCAATTTTAAGAATTCCCGTTTGCATGCACAACGTAAACGAAGATGACATTTACCGTCCGTCCTCCTGGAATGCATTCGGAATGGACAAGGAAGGTCAGGACTTCAGAGCATGTGCCGCATACGGTCCTATGTACAAAAATATAAGATAACCATTTAAGACTAAATGCAATATTTTTGCTTTGAACGGCAGAAATATTGCATTTTTTCGCATCAAAAATCCGATTTTTAACCATTTTACCCAAGCTGCAAAGGCTTATTTTAGTATAGTTTTCACAAATTGCATTTTTTGCAATGTAAATAAGATTATTTGCACTGTACATTGCAATTTTTTTAAAGTACAATAATAGTGTAATAATGTGAATACAAATACAAATATATAACAAACTCGGAGGTAACATCATGGAAAAAAAGTTTGATCCCAAGAATCTCGCTCTCGATTCTCTCGCTGTACACGGCAATATGGGCCACGATAACCATGCACACGCTGTAAGCTTCCCCATTTACCAGACATCCACCTACATAAACACAAATTTCGGTCACGATATCGACTTTTCCTATTCAAGATGCGCAAACCCCACAAGAGACGAACTTGAAAAAACAGTTGCCCTGCTTGAAGGCGGAAAATACGGTTTTGCTTTTTCCAGCGGTCTTGCTGCGGAAACAGCCCTTTTTTCCACCCTTTCATCAGGCGACCACGTTGTTATAGGTGATGACGTTTACGGCGGAACATACCGTCTTTCCCGCGATGTTTTCCCCCGTTACGGTGTCGAATTTACCGTAGTTGATTTTTCCTGCCCCGAAAAAGTGGCGGCAGCCATCAAGCCCAACACCAAGTTCCTTTACGTTGAAACACCCACCAACCCCATGATGAAGGTGTGCGACATTGCGGCAATTGCAGAAATCTCCAAAAAAGCAGGAACAAAGTTCATTGTTGACAATACATTTATGTCACCTGTATTCCAGAAACCCCTTTCTTTGGGCGCTGATGTTGTTATTCACAGCGGCACAAAGTACATTGCAGGTCATAATGACACCATGGCAGGTTTTCTTATCACATCCGACGAAGACATTTACACCGGCGTTGCTTTTAACCGTAACACAGAAGGAGCGGCTCTTGCACCCTTTGATTCATGGCTTGTTCTCCGCGGTATCAAAACACTTACACTCCGCATGAGAAAACACGAAGAAAACGCCATTGCGGTTGCAAACTGGCTTACCACCTGCCCCGCTGTTGACAAGGTATTCTTTGTGGGCCTGGATTCCCACCCTTCAAAGGCTATTGTTGACAAGCAGTGCACAGGTTACGGTGGAATGATTTCCTTCACCCTCAAGGATGCGTCAAAGGTTCGCCGCGCACTCTGCGATTACAAAATGATTATGTTTGCTGAAAGCCTCGGCGGCGTTCAGACTCTTATAACCTATCCCCTTACCCAAACACATGCATCCATCCCCAAGGAAGTACGTGACAGCATCGGTATCACCGAAAACCTTCTCCGTCTTTCCGTCGGTATTGAAGACAAGGACGATATTATAGCTGACCTTGCTTCTGTTCTCGGAGATCTTTGATTTATGAACAGCAATATACGCTTTACAAAAATGCAGGCGTTCGGTAATGACTATGTGTACATCGATACGCTGACGCAGGAGCTTGATAATCTTTCCGAGCTTTCAAAATTTGTTTCCGCCCGTCATTTTGGTGTGTGCTCGGACGGCATGATACTCGTTTGCCCTTCAGAAGTTGCAGATTTCAGAATGAGGGTATTCAACCCCGATGGCACAGAAGCCGAAATGTGCGGAAACGCCATACGCAGTGTGGGAATGCTTGTTTTTGAAAAAGGCTTTACATCAAAAACAGAAATGACTATTGAAACATTGGGCGGTATAAAGACAATTTACCTTACTCTGGCCGACGGTCATGTTTCAAACATCACCGCCAACATAGGAGCCCCCATACTTGAAGCACAAAAAGTGCCTGCTGTTACAAAGTCCGAACATTTTATTGACAAAACAGTTATTCTTGACGGCCGTAAGTTCAGCACAACGGCAATTTCGCTGGGCAATCCCCATTGTGTAAGCTTTGTGGATGATCTTGACGAGCTTGATCTTGAAAAATACGGTCCTTTGATGGAAAACAACGCTCTTTTTCCGGCAAGAATAAATGCAGAGTTTTGTCAGGTGGTTGACAGAGCAAATCTAAAGCTACGCACCTGGGAACGTGGCACTGGTGAAACATTGGCATGTGCCACAGGCTGTTCCACATGCGTTGTGGGTGGTGTGCTTACCGACAGATGTGACCGAAAGGTTTCTGTTGAGCAGATCGGCGGTACCACTCTTATTGAATGGAACAAAGACGATAACTGCATATACATGACAGCTCCTTCGCAGATAGTATTTGACGGAACTCTTTATCTGCCACCTCACATTGTAAAATGAATTGAAAGGTCAATTTATGTTCAGAAAAGCAACGGTAGCGGACATTGATGCCATAACTCTTTTGTATGACTCCATTCACACAGAGGAGGAGCACGGCAGAACATCCACAGGATGGAAACGTGGAATATACCCCACACGCACAACGGCAGAAGCAGCAGTAAAACTCGGAGAAATGTTTGTTTTTGAAAGCGATGGCAACATTCTTGCCGCTGCCAAAATAAATCAGACTCAGGAAAAGGAATACGCCACAATAAACTGGAAAAAAGTATCCCCCGACAGCAAGGTAATGGTCATTCATACTCTTGTGGTTTCCCCCGAGCACAAAGGAAAAGGAATTGGCACAGCTTTTGTTAAATTCTATGAAAGTTATGCCGTTGAACACGGATGCGATTGCTTGAGAATGGACACAAACGAAAAAAACAGCGCCGCACGTGCTTTATACAAAAAACTCGGTTATACAGAAGCGGGAGTTATTCCCACAGTATTTAACGGAATTCCCGGCGTTAATCTTGTATGCCTTGAAAAATCACTGTAACAAGAATTCTCCTATGGTTTTGTGCCATAGGAGAATTTTTAT
>JAZSGA010000172.1:0-2065 GCA_045532495.1 Eubacteriales bacterium
GCTGACAGCCGGTTGGGTAAGCGAAAGTTTTTCGGCAGCTTTTGTAAAATTACGTTCTTCAGCCACAGTTAAAAGGGTTGTTAATTTTATGTCAAGCAACACATTCACCTCGATAAAAATTATTTATAAATACCCAAAAAATCATTACTTGACTTTATGTAATATTAGTGTATCATAAATAGTATATATTTTCAAGTACTTTTTTGAAAGGAGCTGTTATTCCGCCAATGCTGAATAATCTTTACAGCAAAATTGCACAGGCAACTCCCGGTGCTCTTGTGATTATATCGGTATCCATAATGCTTTTGGTAGGCTTTTTGATGACAAGAATAACCAAAAGGCTGAAATTGCCCAATGTTACCGCCTACATTATAACCGGAATCCTTATAGGTCCGTATTGTCTTAACCTTATTCCTTCAAATGTAATAGAAGGAATGGACTTTCTTTCCGACATAGCGCTGGCTTTTATTGCCTTTTCTACGGGAGAGTATTTTAAACTGAATGCTCTTAAAAAGAACGGCCTTAAAGTATGTGCCATAACACTGACAGAAGCTTTTTGCGCTTCACTTCTTATATTTATATTGTGTTTCTGGGTGCTCAAAATTAATTTTGCATTTTCCATAGTTCTTAGTGCCCTTGCCGCCGCAACCGCTCCTGCATCCACCATGATGACAATCCGGCAAACAGGCGCAAAAGGCGATTTTGTGGATACACTTCTGCAGGTTATTGCCCTTGATAACGTTGTTGCCCTGCTTACATACAGCATTGCCATTTCCATTGCAGTATCCTCCATTTCAGGCGAAGTCGTGAGCATTTCCGACGTTGTTGTTCCTTTTGCCACCAATATTGTTGTTCTGCTTCTTGGCTGTGTGTTCGGTTACATAATGAAGCTGCTTATACATAGGCGTTCCAATGACAATCGTCTTATAATTGCTATTGCTCTTATGTTCTCTTTCTGCGGCATATGCACTTTACTTGAAATATCCCCTTTGCTGGGATGCATGTCCATGGGTACTGTGTATATTAATGTAACCGAAGATGATAAGCTTTTCAAACAGATAAATTATTTCAGCCCACCCTTGCTTCTGCTGTTCTTTGTACGCTCGGGATTAAGCTTTGATCTTGGTGCACTCATTGGTACATCGGGTGCCATCGGAAGCACATCCTTGCTGCTTATAGCCATTACATATTTTGTTATCCGCATTATAGGCAAATACAGCGGTGCTTTTGTGGGATGCCTTGCCACAGGCAAAAACAAAAAGGTCCGCAATTATCTGGGACTTGCACTTATTCCGCAGGCAGGCGTTGCCATAGGCCTTGCCGCATTAGGTGCACGATCGCTTGGCGGAGAAATGGGAAGCGCACTTGAAACCATTATCCTTGCTTCCAGCATCCTTTATGAACTGGTCGGACCGCCTTGTGCAAAGCTTTCGTTATATCTTTCCGGCTCCTATTCAACAAAGCTTGAAGAACTTGTTGACGTGCCTGAAACCACCGAAGGCGGCGAACAAAAAAGCTCTCTGGAGCTTCTTATTGAACGTATTCAGAAAATACAGCAGGAAATCCCCCGCGAGCATCTGCCCTCGGAAGAAGAACAGGCATTTACCCATGCTGCCGAGGAGCATTTCAACAACTTTTATCCGTCTAAACAGCGCTATGGCAGACGGTAAATTACACATTGTGTACAGAAAAAAGCATATTGTGTATTGATTTGCAATTATTTGCTGATATAATAGGAGGTAACATAAATGTTAACTGCAATAAAAGATCCTTTGGCAGCCGCTATGGGCAGCTGGGCATCAGAATTATGTGTTGAATCAATTCTTTTGCGAATAGCGCTTTCCATACTTTGTGCCGCAATAATCGGTTGGGAACGTTCAAGCAAGCGCCACTCGGCGGGCTTAAGAACCTTTATCCTTGTATCGCTTGCCACCACAACCGCAATGATGCTTGATCTTTTCCTTACAAGCTTTGCACAAATAAACTTCTTCCTTATTTCCGCTGCAACCGTTGTTGCCATATCCATCATCAGCGTAAACTCCATGCTGTTCAGCTCACGCAATCA
>JAZSGA010000263.1:0-4165 GCA_045532495.1 Eubacteriales bacterium
ACTGACACCGAGAAGCGGAAAAACAACGTTTTTAATTCCGGTTTCGTTGTTGGATGGTGCAAATGTGCCGATAAAGCAGCCTTGTTCGAAAAAGTGATATTCACCTTTTTCAAAAAGCAGAGTGCCGCCATCGCGAAGCTGTTCTATTGCGGCAACAACGTCGGGAGTAAAGTTTTTTGATTCCGGCTTTAGTGTTATTGTTTTCATTTTGGTCGTATTATTCAGCCTGTGCTGAAATACGAGCTTTTACTGTTTCTTCGCCCAACAGATTGCATATGGAATAAAGGTCGGGAGAATTTTGACGTCCTGTAACAGCCACACGGATAACTGTTGAAACATCAGCAACAGAACCCTTGAAAGCAGAAGGATCGGCTTTATATGCCTTCATATCGGATGTGAAGCCAAGCTTTTCCGAAAGCGCCTTTACTGTTTCAAACCAGGCGTTGTTATCGGGCTCTGTTTTATAAACACCGGCATATTCGGTAAGAATTGTTTTAATATCTTCTTTGGAAATGTTTACAGGATATTCAGATTCGTTTACACTGAAAGTTTCATCGAAGAAGTAGGATATGAAATCCTTTACCTCTGCCCAGCAGGCAAAGTCCTTACGGGGCTTTTTGCCGCCACGGCCAATGGCAAAAATAGCGGTTGTGTAGGCAGGATCCTTTGAAATACGGTTGTAGAATTCTTCATCGTATTCCTTTGCCCACTCGCTTACACCTTCGTAAACTTGCTCCGCTGTCATTTTTGCGATAACGTTTTTGGATATATCGTTGAGTTTTGCAAGGTCAAAAAGTGCACCGGAAGCGCTCATTTTATTTGCAGAGAAGGGGAATTCACGGTAATCCTTATCGGGGTTTGCGCTTCTCCATTGCTCATAGTTGGAGTTGAGAAGTGTCATAAGGTATTCTATGACAGAAGCTCTGGGGTATCCCGTTGTATAATAGAATTCAAGGGAACATTCAGGGTCCTTGCGCTTTGACATTTTGCGTTTTGAACCGAGTTCTTCGTCAAATTTAAGCACCTGGGATGTGTGAGAGTATCTGGGACGGCGGAAACCGCAGGCATTCCAGAGTTCAAGATGCCAGGGCAGGGTGGAAAGCCATTCTTCGCCACGGATAACATCTGTTGTACGCATAAAGTGGTCATCAACTATGTGTGCCAGATGATATGTGGGGATTCCGTCGGATTTGAGAAGAACAAAGTCCTGATCGTTTTCGGGCATTTCAAGATTGCCCTTTATGGAATCTTTAAAAGGAGTCTTTTTTGAGGGATCACCCATGGATTTAAAGCGCAGAACAAATTTTTCGCCGTTCTTTATCTTTTCAATTGCTTCGTCAATGGGCATATCGCGGTGAACGGCGTATTTGCCGTAGTATCCGAAGTTATCCTTTGCCGCTTCCTGAACTTCATGAGCCGCTTTAAGCTGTTCTTCGGTGCAGAAGCAGGGGTAAGCTCTGCCGTCAAGCAAAAGCTTGCGTGCTATGATGTGGTAGTATTTAGCACGGGCACG
Source organism: Eubacteriales bacterium (assembly GCA_045532495.1). Classification (GTDB taxonomy): domain Bacteria; phylum Bacillota; class Clostridia; order Oscillospirales; family CAG-382; genus UMGS1052. The sequence continues at coordinate 1,514 of JAZSGA010000263.1, forward strand.
CTGTCTGTACGGCCCGTATGCACCGCTGTCGCCTTGAGCTGTGGCACCTTCGTCAAAATTGAGTCCGAATCCGCCGAGATATTTTATGATCTTTTCCACAGCACCGGGAACTTCACGCTTGTCATCGGTATCTTCGATTCTGAGCATGAAAACACCGTTGCCCGATGAGTGTGCAACACGTTCATCCGCAAGTGCACCGTAAAGGTTGCCAAGATGCATGGAACCCGTGGGGCTGGGAGCGATTCTTGTTACTTTTGCTCCTTCGGGTAAGTCTCTGGGCGGAAAAAGTTCTTCCAGAGATTCAACGGTATCTGTATCGTCAAGATCGGGGAAAATGAGAGCGGAAAGCTCATAAAGTTTTGCGTTTTCCATTTGTTGTATCGCCTTTCGTTTGAATAGTTTTTTAAAATCAGTAAAGATAAGCAAGCTCTATCATAACTTCGTCTTCTTCGATGTCGATGTTTGAATAAAAGTAAAGGTTTGTACCTGCAAAAACAAAGCCGTGGTTGAGGTAGAAGTCGATGGCAGGCACATTGCATGTTTGGGTTTCAAGAATTATAATGCGTCTGTCTTCTTCCTGTGCGATTTCTTTGACTTTGTTTATGAGCATAGTGCCGATACCTTGTTGCCTGTGCTGCTCTTTTACAAGAAGATTTGTGATGCGCAGTCTGTCGTTCCATTCCTCGCGGGAGAGCTCAAGATATGCAACAATCTCGCCTGTGGAATTGTCTTTTACCCCAAAAGCCTCGCAGTTTTGCCAACATTCGCTGTAAAGGGTATCGTATGAATCGTGCGTATATTGTTTTGCCAGCGGTTTGCGTACAAAGCTGCATGAGAAAGTGTTTTTTTGATGGCTTACTTCGGGAACGTAATGTTCGTGTGAAGTGTAAACGTAGTGAAGCTCGTGGTATTCAAAATCGGATTTATCAAGAGGAATTATGCTTAAATCCACACAAATCACTCCTTTGCATACATTTTCATTATAGTATAACACATTTATCGGATTTTTGCAATATTTTTACATCAAAAAACAGCAAACACTTTTGTGTTTTTGTGCATATAATGAGCAATAGGAAGTGGAAAATTTTCGGAACACGCAAAGTGAGTGAAACAGTTAAAATTGATCCGAAAGGAATGAGTACGCTGATATACAGCATTTTGGTAATGAGTTCTGTAACTTATGCTATAAAAGCACAAGGCATACTTGCCCGCGAAGGCATAGGTACACGTCTTGAAAAGCTGAGCAAGACACAGACTTCCAAAGGATGCGGATATGGATTGAGAATAGAAAAATCCAAAGTGCCGGAAGCGGTTTCTGTTTTAAAGACCGAAAAGATCCGGATAATGGAAATCGTTGAATATTGAGTTCGCGTATATGGAAAAACTGATATATTTTGATCATGCGGCAACAAGCTGGCCAAAACCTGCCTCGGTGATCGCCGCATTTAAAAGCGCATTTAATGAAAGCGGCGGAAACCCGGGCAGAAGCGGACATGTATTGTCGATTAACGCCGCACGCAGGATCTATGAATGTCGTGAGTCGGTTTGCAGACTGTTTTCTTTTGATAGCCCGGAACGTGTAATTTTCACTCAAAACACCACATATGCACTTAATATGGCAATAAAAGGAATGGCAAAAAGAGGCAGCCATGTGGTTATATCAAATCTTGAGCATAATTCGGTTATAAGACCGTTGCATAAGCTTTATCAGCAAGGCATAATAACTTACAGCATGTTTGATGCCACCGATTCGGATGATGATGAAACTGTATACTGTTTCAAACGTGCCATAAAGGATAACACACGTCTTGCTGTTGTTACTGCGGCGTCCAATGTTTGCGGCAGAATATTGCCGGTTGAAAAAATAGCCGCAGTTTGTCATAGCAGGGGGATAAAGCTTATTGTGGACGGTGCGCAGGCGGGCGGTGTGTTTCCGATGAATTTTTCTGTTTTGGGTGCAGATATCCTTTGTCTTGCAGGTCATAAAGGACTTTACGGACCGCAGGGAACGGGGATTATGCTGTGCGGTGAAAATGCAGTACCCGAAAGCTTTGCCGAAGGCGGTAACGGAATAAATTCAAGGTCATACGATATGGGTGATGTGCTGCCTGAACGCCTTGAGGCGGGTACGCTTAACACTCCCGGTATATGCGGTCTTAATGCAGGGATAAAATACGTGTTGTCCGAAACGCCTGAGGCGATATTCGGCAGAACGCTTCACATCACAAGATATGCAACGGATGGCCTTTTGAATTGCAACGGCGTGAAAGTGTACGGGGATTACGGTGTAAAAGCTCCTGTTATTATGTTCAACAAAGACGGAATAACAGCAGATGCCATGTCATCACATCTGTCTGAATGTGGTATATGTGTGCGAGGCGGTATGCATTGTGCACCCATGGCGCATAATGCCTATTCAACAGGTGCTTATGGCGGAGTTCGGGTTTCGTTCTGTCACAAGAATACAAAGAGCGAGATAGATAAACTGCTAACCTGCGTTAATCGGATAAAATAAAAATTCTCCTATGGCACAAAACCATAGGAGAATTCTTGTTACAGTGATTTTTCAAGGCATACAAGATTAACGCCGGGAATTCCGTTAAATACTGTGGGAATAACTCCCGCTTCTGTATAACCGAGTTTTTTGTATAA
>JAZSGA010000072.1:0-11804 GCA_045532495.1 Eubacteriales bacterium
ACCCATTGGGTAGGCGGCATGGGTGTGCTTGTTTTTGTAATGGCATTTATACCCAATCTTGCCGATCGTTCCATTCATATCATGCGTGCGGAAGTTCCGGGCCCGGTGGTGGGCAAGCTTGTGCCTCGCATCAAGGATACGGCTAAAATACTTTATCTCATATACATTGCAATGACTGCTGTACTTGTGGTCTTGCTTATGCTGGGCGGCGGCTCTTTTTACGACAGCCTGGTGCACGCCTTCGGCACCGCAGGTACCGGTGGCTTTGGCATAAAGGGCGACAGCCTTGGCGGTTATTCGGCATATACTCAGTGGGTTATTGCTGTGGGCATGCTTATGTTCGGCATAAATTTTAATCTGTATTATCTCATCCTCATGCGCCGTGCAAAGGCGGCATTAAAATCCACCGAACTGTGGGTTTATATTGGCATAATTGTTGTAGCAACGGTGCTCGTGGCGCTTAATACACGGGCAAATTACAGCGGAACAGAGGAAACTTTGCGACACTCGTTTTTCCAGGTGTCATCTATCATAACAACCACGGGTTATTCCACGGTTGATTTCAATTTGTGGCCGGGATTTTCAAAAGCAATTCTGCTTATCCTCATGTTTTCCGGCGGCTGCGCAGGCTCCACGGCAGGCGGGCTTAAGGTATCACGCGTGGTTATTCTTTTCAAGACCATACGCCGAGAAATAAAGCAGATGCTTCGCCCCCGCTCCGTTTCTGTTATAAAATTCGAAGACAAAGAGGTTGAACAAAAAACCGTTTCGGGAGTAAGCGTTTATTTAGCCATATATATGGTGTGCATACTTGCCGTGTTCCTTGTTGTAAGTCTTGAACCCTTTGATCTCGAAACAAACTTTTCCGCTACCGTTTCCTGCTTTAACAATGTTGGTCCGGCTTTTGGAGCGGCAGGTCCCCTGTCAAGCTATGCGGATTATTCGGCGCTTTCAAAGCTGGTGCTTTCCTTTGCCATGCTTTTCGGTCGTCTTGAAATATTCCCTTTGCTCATATTCTTTTCCCCTGCGACATGGAGAAAAAAATAATCATTGCCCTTTTTTTACCGCAATGTCAATAAGCAAACCAAAGCTTATGCCCAGCGATAACGATGCCGCCACGTATTCAAGCGAGTTTTTAACAAGCTCTGCCTGGCGCAGCGAAAATTGTCCGCGGCTTTTAAGAACGGCACAGTAAAGCAAAAGCGTTGCCGCACAAAAAGCCACGGCATAAAGGGAGTTTTTGATAAAGCTTACGCATAAGTTATCGGTATCAAAAAGGCTTTTAAGGTGTTTTTTCATATTAAGTACTCCTTTTTGGATTTAAATTTATCAGGAAGAAGTTGAATTTTTTGTCAAGATTGGGCGTATCCACCGCCTGCTATTATCCGCAGGATACATTCTTATCCTTCAAAGAGGTCATTTCGGCAAATGTACCTGTGGCAGAAGTGTTTATGAATTCGCTGGACGAGCTTGAAAAATCAAATCTCGACCGCTACCGTGAGCAAATGTCGGCACACGGAATTGAAATAATTTCCTTGCACCCTTACACATCGGCATTTGAAAGTCTGCTGTTTTTCTCGGAATATACACGCAGAGTAAACGATGGCATTGAGCTTTACAAGCGTTTTTTTGATGCCGCTGCTTATCTTGGTGCAAAATATTTTGTGTTCCACGGAGAGCGCAATGTCCCCACTTTTTCAAGGGGGCTTTCGGGCGATGATGTTATATGCAATTCCTACGGCAGGCTAATAGAAACCGCAAAAAGCTTTGGCATTGTATTTACCCAGGAAAACGTGAACGCACACCGTTCTCATTGTGCCGACCATATTCTTAAGCTGCGAAAGCTTGTGCCCGAACTGCGTTTTACATTTGATCTCAAGCAGGCACTGCGTGCAAAGCAGAATTATGCCGACATAATAGCTGCCATGGGCGACAGAATGTGCCATATTCACATAAACGATTTCGGCGAAAACGAGTGTTGCCTGCCGTTTACGGGCAATGTGGATCTTTATGATGTGGCACAAAGGCTGCGTGATATAAACTACAACGGAGATTATGTTCTTGAAATATACCGCACAGGCTTTACAGACAACAGTCAGCTGTGCGAAGCCCTTGACAAAACACGCAAGTTGTTTTGTCAGTAATATGGAGGTGATTTTATGAAGTGTCCTTCCTGCGGACATCTCGAAAGCAAGGTGCTGGATTCCCGTCCGTCATCCGAAGGTGCAAGCATCAGACGCCGTCGCGAGTGTCTGGAATGTCAGAAACGTTTTACTACCTTTGAAACCATAGAAAATATGGGTTTTGTGGTGGTAAAAAAGAACGGAAACCGCGAAATTTTCGACCGCACAAAGCTGGTGGGCGGCATGATCCGTGCCTGCGAAAAGCGTCCCGTTTCCGTAAAGCAGATAGAAAATGCCGTAAACGAAATAGAGCTTCACCTGCAAAGCACCATGCGTAGCGAGGTTCCCTCATCCGAAATAGGCGAACTGGTTATGGAAAAGCTCAAATCCCTTGACGAGGTGGCATATGTGCGTTTTGCATCGGTTTACCGACAGTTCAAGGATATAAACACCTTTATGGAGGAGCTCAAAAAGCTTCTCGGTGATGAAAAAAAGTAAATACCCAAAAGGCTGCAAGATGTTTTGCGGCCTTTTTTGTCGCCGTAAAAAGCCCGTCCCGTCGGCGCATTACGGGTGTAAATCCGTCCGTAATGCGGCGGTGGGGTGGGCGGCAGCAAAAAACAAGGAACAAAAAGGACAGCTTAAAAAACAAGCTGTCCTTTTGCAATGCTGAAAATATTTTGTTTGCCGTTGAATTACGAAACCTGAATACCGAATTTGTAGTTGGAAGCGGGATTGATATAAACACCGTCCATGCACATGGAGAATTTGGTGCCGGAATTAAAGATATATCCGCTCTTACCTGTTTTTCCTATGGGGCCGTTTATAAGCACGGTATCGCCCACATTTATGGAAATTTCGGAAAGGTTCTGATAGATCGAAAGCACGTTGCAGCCATGGTCGATAATAACGGTTTTTCCGCAGTATGCAAGCTCGCCTGCATAAGCAACCTTACCCGTTGCGGTGGCCGTAACCGTTGTTCCCTCCGGGGCTTCAAGCACAATGCTGGGGTTTATGTACGGTGTGGAGGTACGCAGGTTTGTATCTGCAATAACCTTTGCGCCAAACGCAGGATTGCCGATGTTTGCATCAACCACAGGCGCCGCAAACTTGTATGTGCCGCCGCTTGCCGCATTGTCATCCCACATACGTGTGGGCTCGCTCTGATCAGATATCTGCTTTACAATGGCATCAAATTCAATTTTTGATATGTCATAGGATGCAGTTCCGTGAACATCGGCTATCTGTACTTCGGGGAAGGGTTTGTTGTTTACGGTGAAATTGAACGAGCTTTCATCCGCACCGGCAATTACGTTGATGGTATATTTGCCGGGAGCTGTGGAAAGGTCGATGGGTAAAAACGCAAATTTTTTACCGTTTACCTGATGTATTCTTGTGGGCGGCAAAGGAATTTCGGAAACAAAGGTTACAACCTGATCGTCGTTTAGGTTGTTGAATTTTACGATGGTGAATTCGCCGGGCGAAAGCTTTCCGTCCACCACAGTATATGTGACGGGAATATCGTAAAGAAGTTCCGCGGTATATGTTGCCTTTCCGTAGCCTGTGCGTCCCTCGGAATCTACCCATTCAGCCTTTATTTCGCAGATAAGCGGTGTATCCGCATCGTAGGAAAGCTTGGTGGGAAGCTCTGCTATGGATTCCACAGATGTGGCAAAGTGCACCGCTGTTCCGTCACGGTAAACGGTAAGCTCGCAAAGATCCGGAGCTTTGGAAAATGCCATGGAAAGGGTATCGGCGGATGTAAACTTAATAACACCGTTGCTTGCGGCCGCGGTAACAAAGCCGTCGGTATATCCTTCGCCCTGTTTGAATTTCCATTCGTAACCCTCTGCGGCACTGTAAACAAAGTTGCCGGAAGGTGCGGTAAGGGTTAGGGTGGGCACGGTGTAATCGGCACTTAAATAAGCAAATTCCTTACGCAGTACAAGCTGTGCTGCATGCTCGGGCGCTATGCGGTAAAATGTGCCGCTTGAATTTGAAATATAACATTCGTTTACATCGTTATCAACGTAGAAGTTGTAGGAATTTTTTTCGTTGAGCTCGTTGTAAGTAACAACCGATGGTATTTCGGCGGTTATATCTCTTACGGGGTGATCAATTGTCTGTGCATCGGATACGGCATCAAGATAAAGCTCAAGCTCCTCCGCATCGGATAGGTTGAACTCATATCCGTCCCGGTTTGTAACAACAAGACTTAACAAAGTGGTGTTTGTGGGTTTTTCCACATTGATGGAAAGAGAAAAATATATAATAAAAACAATGGGAACACACAGCAGAAGACTGAGCAATACGTAGGTTGATTTTTTCAGCATATGGATGTTTCCTTTCTGTCGGGTTTTATATCATACAAATATTATACATAATTTTTTTGCATCGGTCAATATGTTTTGTTTAACATATTATTATGAATTTGGCATTTTGCCGCAAGGGTACGCCACAACACGGTTGATGGAAAATCCCTTGGCGGAAAAATTAGCCTCATATTCGGTAACCACATTATCCGCCGCATATTCGGAATTGTGCAGATCGTAGGTTATATCGGTAAGGGCATATTTACATTCGTTAAGCTCTTCCAGCGAAAAATCAAACAGCGGACGGTTATCGGTTTTAAAATAAATCACACCGTCGGCACAAAGGATTTTTCGGTAAAGCTCCAAAAAAGTGCGGTATGTAAGTCTGCGTTTGGCGTGCTTTTTCTTGGGCCAGGGATCGGAAAAGTTAAGATAAATTTCCGAAAGCTCTCCGTCTTCAAAAACCTCCGCAAGCTTTGCCGCATCAATATCGGCAAAAACCACGTTTTTAAGTCCCGCATCGAAGGATTTTTCCATCGCCATAACCAGCACATCACGCACCTTTTCCACGGCAATAAAAAACTTTTCGGGATGTTTTTTTGCTGTTTCGCAGACAAAAGTGCCTTTTCCGCAGCCTATTTCAAGGCAAAGGGGCAATCCCTTTGAAAGCTCCTGCCATTTGCCTTTAAGGGAAGCGGGATCGGTTATCAGAATATCACCGCAGGCGGTCATACGGTCCTCGGTGTGTTTTTTCTTTCTCATTCTCATGGCATAAAGCTCCTTTGGAAAAAATTGGATAATATCAAAAATGAGTTAAAAACAAAATGTTTTTGTGTGAATAATAATTTTACTGTCGGGCAAAATATCATCGGATACCGTCCGCACAAAACCTGCGTACGGCACCTAAAACCAATTAAAGATTAGAGGTATAATTTTATGCTTGACAGAATTGCGCTTATACTGACAATTGTCGGTGCGCTTAACTGGGGAGGCATCGGACTTTTTCAGTTTGATACCGTCGCATGGATATTCGGCGGTCAGGATGCACTTCTCAGCCGTCTGGTTTATTCACTGGTGGCGCTTGCCGGAGTATGGTGCATATCGCTTTTGTTCCGCAGCCGTGAAAGCCTGCTGGAAGATCACATCGATTAAACGGAGCGTCAGCCTTATCTGCCTTCATCGGTATGCGGTGAGGGCGGATTTTTTGTCAATGGGTGAATTTTTCACGGATGTATTCCGCAAAAGTTTCGTTGGTGCTGTCATAAAGCTTGGAAAAATCAACATTTCTTTCCAAAGCAGTTTTTATCAGCCCTGCGGATGCACCGTATATTGTTTGGTCGGCACACCATGCGTGGGCACTGTCATAAATGTTGGTGTTACATATATTTTTAACGTTTACGGAAGCGGTGTTGTCACGCAGGTAATAGTATGTCCATGCCTGCTGCACGGTATCCGCACCGTAAGAGTAATCGTAAGCATAAATTGCATTAAGAACCTTGCCCGAAAGTATGCTGTCGGCAACGGTTGCGGGCACGGAATAACCGCAAACAGAACCGTCGGTGAGATTTATGTAACTTTCCTGCTGTATATTGCGTTTGGGCATGGGTACAACTCCCCATTCCATGGGAAGATATGCAAGCTTTTCCGCAAGGGTAAGCTTATCGCATAAAAATGCCAGCCTTCCCTCGGCAAATGCCGCAAAAGCATCCTCGCCCGGAGTGCGGTCAGGGTAAAGTGCATCGCTTTCGGCGCAGATGTTTTTGATTTCCGAAAAATAATTGTCTTGCTCGGTTACGGCAAAATCCATGGCAAAAAGGCCGCTGTCATCTGCGGTAAAATATTTTTTGCCGAAGGATGCAAATACCGCCTGGGCAAAACCTTCGGTATGATCGGCGGATGCATAACCAAAGCGGTCGGTCTTTGCGTTCATTCTGCCGTTGTTGTCAATATCTGCGGTGGCGGCAGAAGCTATTTCAAGAAATTTATCCCATGTCCATTCGCCGGACGCCGCAAGGGCGGCAGGATCGTATCCCAGACCGTTCATGTAATACTTGTTGTAATAAACGCACCATGCATATCTGTCATCAAAGGCGGCATTGCCGTAAAGACCGTATGCGGTGCTGTTTTGGGCAGAGATGCCTGTGTGCTCCGCTTGAGTATATTCGGCATTCTCATCGAAAAAGGGAAGAGAGTAAATGTTCATCAGCAAACCGTCTTCGGCACATGTCGATACGGTATCCATGGGTATGTAAAGCAGATCGCAAAAATAGTTTTCGTCGCCCGAAACGGCAAGCCTGCCCTTAACGGCATCGGCTTCTGTGGGAATAACCTTTATGCTGATGTTGTATTTTTGCTCAATGGCGGCAATTCTTTGTTCAAGCGCAGCGCCCACAATGCCGCCTGCGGTTTGAGCATCTGCAAATCGGGTATCCGTGGCAGCAATGATAAACTCACGTCCGCCGTAATCCTCATCGGGAAGAAGCGCAAAATAATCGGTGCGTGCCAGCGGTTCTGCTTCCGCTTTGGGGTGTGCGGTGGCGGATTCCGTTATTCCGTCCGCAGGCACTTGTGTTTCATTCCCGATATTTTCTGTATCTTTGTTTCCGCATGAGCAGCAAGCGGTAATGCATGCCGCGCAAAGCAGCAATGTAAAAATACGCTTTTTCATAAAACTCTCCGTATTTGCAGAATATCAGCCCTGCTGTTCAAGCTTGTCGATAAGGGCAACGCGGGCAGAGTGTCTTCCGCCTTCTTCGAATTCTGCGCCCAGGTATGCATCAACTATCATTTTTGCGGTTTCGATGCCAATAACACGTGCGCCAAAGCACAACACGTTTGTGTTGTTGTGCTCACGGGTAAGCTTTGCACTGTATACTTCGCTTACGGCGGCGGCGCGTACACCTTTTATTTTGTTGGCGGCAATGGACATGCCAATGCCTGTTCCGCAAATAAGAATTCCCCTTGCGGATTTATCGGCGGCAACCTTGCGTGCCACACGTTCTGCACTTATGGGGTAATCTATTTTTTCACCTGTGTTGATGCCAAGATCCTCCACATCGTGATTCTGTGCACGAAGGTATTCGGCAATCTCGTTTTTCATGTCAATGGCTGCGTGGTCACATGCTATGTAAAGTTTCATTTTTAAATAACTCCTTTTGTTTATATATCGGATTCAATATCTTCCATGGTTATTTGCACACCCTCATCGGGGGCATCGGGTAAAACACCTTCTTCGGGTATAATATCGGGCACCACAATATCCTCGGTACCGTCATCATGCAGGCTGGCATCGCCCACATCCATTTCCTGCTGTTCGTTGCTTTCGGCAAAGGCACGGCGGATTTCTTCAAGTTCGGGAAGATTTTCCAGCTCCTCTGTGGAAGCAAGCCCAAAGGTGCGTAAAAACACGGGGGTTGTGCCGTAAAGTATGGGATGGCCGGGTGCATCCAGCCTGCCCACTTCTTCAATAAGACCTTTTTCGGCAAGGGATGCCGTTACCGACGGGGATTCCACACCGCGGACTTTATCAATAAATGCACGGGTAACGGGCTGGTTGTAGGCAATTATCGCCAAAACCTCCAACGCCGCGCGTGAAAGCGGCTGGTTGCGCCTGAGCTCCAATGCCGTGCGCACAATATCGCCGTATTCGCTTTTGGTAACAAGCTGTGCGTAGCCGTCGTAAATTACAAGCTCAATGGCAGAATCGCCGTTTTTGTATTTTTCGGCAAGCTTTTCAAGGGCAGTGGGAATATCTGCAGGAGTAGCCCCCACGGAAATTGCCATTTTGTCAAAGGAAACAGCACTGCCGCAGGCAAAAAGAACTGCCTCGCAAGCTTTTATTATATAATCAAAATCGACTATTCCGTCGAAAACCTGCTGGTTGTCCATAAAAATCAAAATCTCCGCTTTCAGTTATCGGTTTCTTCCGTGGTATCACGGTTAAGTATAATGTCGCAATCGGAATAATCGTCGCTGTAATAAGCAATGGTTATTCTTTTGCCTTTTATAAGTTCAAGCAAAGCCAAAAAGGTGGCAACCACCTCGTCGCGGCTTTTTACTTCGTCAAAGAAGGAATCAAGCCTGCGCTTTTGCGTTTTTACAAGCTTTTTGAGCACATGCAGTATTTTTTCGCCAACGCTTACCTGCCGTGTGGCGGTAAGATGCCTGCCTATGTTCTGTTCCATTTCCATAAATACCTCATCGGCTTCTTCCGCGCGGGCAAGGGCGCGGCGCAATGCATCACGCAAAATCTCCACATCGTGGGTAAGCTTGTATTCGGGGTCTACGCCTATATCCTCGGAGGGTTTTTCGAATCTGTCACGGTATGTAAACTCACGGTCGTGAAGCACCTCGGCGGTTTTTTTGGCACGCTGATATTCAAGCAGCATGTCTACAAGCTCCTGGCGTGGGTCCTCCTCGTCCTTTTGAACGGGCAGCAGCATGCGTGACTTTATAAGCATAAGACGGGATGCCATTACTATAAAGGACGATGCCACTTCCATGTTAAAAAGTTCCATTTCGTGGATATATTCCATGTACTGGTCAAGTATCATGGCAATGGGAATATCGTAAATGTTTACTTTGTTTTTGGCAATAAGGGCAAGAAGAAGATCCAGCGGTCCTTCGAATATTTCAAGCTTGAAAGAAAGCTGCTCCTCATCCGGCTCCTCACCGTCAAAAAGCGTGGGTTCATCGGAGGTTTCGGGGATTTCTATATCAAGCTGTTCCAGCTCTTTTGTATCTAATGTATCGGGCATAGTATACCTCAGATTTTGTAAAGAAGTTCAAAGGGAATAAATCCCACCGCGGTGTCGATAAGCCCCACCAGAGCCGAAACGCAGGTGGAAATTATGTTGGTAAATGCGCCAAAATAAAGCAGCGCAAGTATGGCAAAACTGAAATAGCGTTCGTAACGGAATGTCCAAAGTGCCCATGCGCGGGGCAGGCAGGCGGTAAGCAGACGGGAACCGTCCAGCGGCGGTATGGGCAAAAGATTAAATACCGCATAACCCACGTTGAGAGTCAGCGCAAGCCTGAAAAAGACAAGGGTTATCACCATGGGGGTGGAAAGACCCACATATGTGCCAATCACAACCGCAAGGTTGCCGAGTATACACGCAATAAATGCCATAAGGATGTTGGAAAGCGGCCCTGCAAGGGAGGTTATAACAAATCCCCATTTTGCATTTTTCATATATCGGGTATTAACGGGCACGGGCTTTGCATAGCCGAATCCAAAAAACAGTAACATCAGAAAACCCAAAGGATCCAGGTGCTTTAACGGGTTAAGGGTTATTCTGCCCAAGTTTCGTGCGGTGTCATCGCCCAGCTTGTGGGCAGCATATCCGTGGGCACATTCGTGCACCGAAATTGAAATCATGATAATGGGTATAAGCAGCAGCATTTGTATTATGTCATCTTTGCCAAAGGCACCTGAAAGTATATCTCTTAACACGGTATAAAACTCCTTTCACAGGTTAGAATATTAAGGCGGCATTGCCGCAGTTTATCAAAAAACATACTATTTATATATTATAACCTATTTTTGATTCAAAGTCAACAAAACAAATGCAATTTTAGCTTTACCTTTAAAAAAATAGTGCATACAAAAAGCCTGAAACAACAGAATTGCCGTGGTGTACACAACTTTAATAATTTTGCCGCAAAACCGGGGAGAAATACTTTGAAAAAACCGTTATCGCTTGTTACATTTGTATCCGTTTCGCTGTCAGTGTGCCTGGCGGCACAGCATTTTTGCACAGAGGGAATAAACAGTACCTTCTCAAAGTTATTTGGTGCAGATGCATACGCCGCATCGGCGCTGTTTTGCGGAATACAACAGCTGGCATGCCTTGCGTTTGGCGTGTTTCTTTATAAAGTAAGCCTTGACGGCAGGTATTGCGAAAAATATTTTTGCGGCATGTGCATACTTACATGGTTTATTTTGCAGATGTCGGTTTTTGGCGGTGTTGCGGCTGTTTTCTGTTTGCCGTGGGCGGTTATGTTTTTTATGTTTTACGCAGTTGTTTTTTGTGCAGGCAAAAGTGACGTGGTTGCCGCTTTGCCCCACGGAGTGTTGACAGCGCTTACATCGGTCATTGCTTTTGTGTTTTGGTAAAATATAGGAAATTGCAATAATATTTGTGGGATATGTTAAACAGTGCATAATTTTTTTATAAAAAATACCGGTCAGTTTTGTGTTGTGTTGGAGCTTGGTTTATGATATACTGAACTCAGGTGTTTATCACGAAAAAACACAAAAGAGGAGTAAAAAATGAACACTAAAAAGCTATTGGCTGTTCTTTTGGCGGCTGTACTTACCGTGTGCGCAATTCCCTTTACGGCGTTTGCGGCAAGCTCGTCGGTAATCACACTTGACGGCGAGCGCACAGCAATGGTAAGCTCATTCGGAAAAATATCCTATAACGGCAAATCCTATGTAAGTTACAAATCCTTTGACGATGCGCTTGCTGCCATCGGCAAGGACGGCGGCACCATAGTTTTTACAGGTAATGTTAACCTTCCGGCTTTTAAAGATATCCAAGGCCGTGCTCCCATAACCATCAAGGGTATCGGCACAAAATCCTCCGGCAACATTCTCAGTTTTGCAGGTCCGGAAGGATCTCCGGTTTCTGAAGTAAACCTTGCAGGTGATATTATTTTTGATTTTATCAACCTCCGCATGGACGCAGGAGCGTTTCTGTTTACCAACGGTTTTTCATTTACAACACGCAACGAGTTCAATACATACCATGTTATAAAGCGTAATGCTGATGGTTCCAGCACTGTCGAGTATCCCGCGCCTCCATCCATTGCCCCCGGTACCATCAACGGCGATGCTGCCATTACCCTTGATGCGGGTACATATACAACCCTTGCGGCAGGCTCCGTAAACGGACATGCCGTAAACGGCAACACTTATGTATCTCTTGAAGGCGGCACGGTTGAAAACGTTGTGGCAGGTAATATAGGCTCCGGCACAATGACAGGTAATGCACGCCTCAATATCGGCGAAGGTAATATCACAAAGCTTATTGCAGGTTCCTCCGGCGGTACAATAAACGGCAACGTTACAACTCAGATAGACGGCGGCGAAATTGCCTCCGCAGTTATCGGTGCGGAATCCGGCGCAACCATCAAGGGTAGCGTAATAGTTATGCTCAACGGCGGTAACTTTGCAGGCGAGATCACCGCAGGCAAGGGTACAGTTACCGGCAAAAAGATCGTTATTACAGGTGCTGATGCTGTTCTTAACCTGGCATCGGGCGCGGCAGATTACGTTAACAAGCATTCGGGCGGCCTTTGCGAACCCCAGATGGACGGTGCAAACGTAACAGGCTTCCTCTTTACCGATATTTACGGCATCCCC
>JAZSGA010000037.1:0-2374 GCA_045532495.1 Eubacteriales bacterium
AAATATCCACCTGAGTCTTGTTGGTATCGTTTTTTGCCCAAAAGGTTATTTCGTAGTTTTTGGTTTCATCAAAGCTTTCGGGCATAACAAAAGCTGCACTTTTTGTTTTACCGTGGCATGCGACAAGACTTACCGAAAAAATCAGCGTCAGAATCAGGCAAAACAGCCTTTTGATAATGCTAATCATCCCTTTGTTCCTCCCCGAGCAACGCCTTCCATAATTTTTTTGCGGAATATGAGGAACAGCACAATAAGCGGAACCGAAATCACCACCACAGCCGCCATCATGGCCGGAATATTTTCGCGTCCGAAGCCGTTTTCACGGATCTCCTGAATTCCGTTTGAAACCAGAAAATAATCCTTGTTATCCGTAATAAGTCTTGGCCATATATAGGAGTTCCAGCACTCAATAACCTTGAGCACGGTAACCGTGATAACCGTAGGCTTGCAAATTGGCAGCATGACACGCAAAAGGTATTTTATATCGGATGTACCGTCCACCTTCGCAGCATAGTAAAGCTCATCGGGGATCTGCGAAAAGTTTTCTTTAAGCAGGTACACATAAAATACCGACATTACGGACGGCAAAATAAGTCCCGTAAAGGTGTTGCGCAGATCAAGGTTTGTGATGGTTACATAATTTGTAATAATTACAAGCTCGTTGGGAATCATCATGAGCGACAAAAACAGCGTGAACAAAAGGTTTTTGCCTTTAAAATTCAGCCGCGCAAAAGCAAAAGCCGCAGGTATTATTACCGCAAGCATAATTGCGGTTGTGAGCAAGGTGAAAATAAGAGTGTTTAAAAAGTAATCCGCCAAAGGCACTGCGGTAAATGCTTCGGTATAGTTTTCCAAAGTGGGCGACAGCGTAAACAGCTCGGGAATATATTCGGAATTGTATGCGCTGTAACTTTTTACGGATGTAAGTATCATCCAGTAAAAGGGAAACAGCACTGCCACTGCCCACAGCACAAGCATGGCATATACAAAAGCTTTGCCAAGCATTTCGCCGGTTACCCGGAATTTTTTAATATTTGCTTTTTCCATATTATTCCTCATTTATAATGAACGTGTTTTTTGCTTATTATAAGGTTTACGCAGGTAATGGTAAGCACCACGGCAAACAGAATTATTGCCGCTGCAGATGCATATGATGGGTATCCGCCGCTATTGCCGTAAAGCATATCGTAAATATACCCTACTATCGTATTCATGCCGGCAACATTAAGATCCGTGCCAAACAAAGCAACCGCATCGCTGTACGCCTTGAAAGCTCCGATAAAACCCGTTATTACAAGGTAAAATATCATGGGAGAGATCATGGGAAGCGTTATTTTTGTAAAAATGCGGAATTTTGATGTGCCATCCACCCTTGCGGCATTGTAATAATCCTGATTGACCGATGCCAGCGCACTGGTGAGAATAAGTATCTTAAAAGGCATTACAACCCAGATGGTGTAAAAACACAAAACAAACATCTTTGCCCAGTACGGCCCGTCTATAAAATCAATGGGGCCTGCGCTGAACATGTTAAGCACAAGATTTGCAAAACCGTCGGTATAAGGCGTTTTTTTGAACAGTATCATAAATACTATGCCCACCGCCAGGGTGTTGGTTACATAAGGCAGAAAATACACCGTCTGAAAAAGATTTTTAAGCGGTTTTATTGAACTCAATCCTACAGATATAAGCAACGCTATAACGGTGGAAAGCGGAACCGTGATTATAACAAGGATAAAAGTGTTTTTAAGTGCCTGCAAAAAATACGGATCACGCAGAACATATGAATAGTTGTAAGTACCCACACCAAAAAATGTCTGCGATGCCGAATTATAGCCCTCCTCAAAGGAGTATATTAGAACATCCACCAACGGATATATCATAAATATTCCCAGGAAAACCATGGCAGGCAAAAGGTAAAGCCATGCTTTTTTGTTGTTATTTTCCATAAATACCCCCGTTATTCAAGCACAGCATCAATGCGCTGTTCGGTGGTTTTATCAAAAAGATGCACTTTCGAAGGTTTAATATCGAATTTAACGGTTGCAAAATCCGTAACAGGCTTGTTTTCGGAGCTTATTATGGCACGGACAGCTGCGGCATGGCATGCACTGTTGGTGCATACAACGCTTATATCTCGTCCCATCACTTCAACACGTTCAAGACCACATGAAAATCTTCCGTTGGGAGCAGGAACAAAACCTTCGGGGCGTATAGCCACATAAACAGGGCAATCATCGACATTTTTAGTCTCAAGCACACGTTCTGTGCCGATATAAAGACCTCCGTCTTTTATCTCGGCATCAAACACGTTTATGGGAGGAGTACCTAAAAATTTTGCAACAAACAAATTAACGGGCGCATCGTACACGCT
>JAZSGA010000232.1:0-3769 GCA_045532495.1 Eubacteriales bacterium
GGTCTGCCGCCCTCAAAATCAAGCTCGTATTCGCCGTCAAGACAGCTCCGCAATTCATAAAGAAAAGCTCTCAATGCGTCCGCATCGGGCATGGATGGAGTTCCGCCGCCTATGTAAACACTTTTAAGCCGCAGGGATAAATCTTTTGCCGTTTTTGCAAGCATTTTCACCTCTTGGGTTAGCTTTTGCATATACTGCGGCAACAACGCATGCAGATTGGGAGTGGCATAAGAAACAAACGAACAGTATCTGCACCTTGTGGGGCAAAAAGGAATACCTGCATAAAGGCTGTAGTCACGCTCCGGATTCTGCCTGAGATCAAGCGCCAGCTTGCCAAGATCTGTGGCAAGAGCCGCTTTGTCGCGCCCAACACCGTAACACTCGCAGAAGACGTTTTTTACTTCTTCCTGCGTCATTCCGGATTTCATAAGCTCCATGGCATAGCCTGCCGGTCTTACACCTGTCATCATCCCCCAGGGAGGCACAAAACCGAATCTTTTTGAAAAAAGCTTAATAAACAGTTGTCCTGCAAAGCATTTTGCCTTATCCGCCGCTTCGGGATAACAATAAACCGGGCTTTCAAATACTTCCTTTGAAGCTTTCCCTTCCGAATCAAGCACGGCGGTGCCGTAAAACTTTTCTTTATCCTGAGAAATTTCAATATCAAGCAATGGATAAGTTTCGTCTTTGCCAAACTTTTCACACGGCATGTACAGCAACACAAGAGTTTCTATGTAATGGTTGCTCACCGCACATCCGCTTGTTTTAAGAGCTATTTTCATTTTTTAAGCTCGTCGGTATCGAGTATTATAGTCACGGGACCGTCGTTAAGCAATGACACTTTCATATCCGCACCGAATTCTCCGTGCTCAACATGAATACCATGGTCATTCTTAAGATTTTCCATAAACTTTTCATAAAGCGGAATTGCCGTATCCGGCTTTGCCGCCGCAAGAAAATCAGGCCTGTTGCCGTGGCGGGCATTGGCGCATAATGTAAACTGCGATACAACCAATGCTCCATACGGGTTTTCGCAATCCTTAAAATCGAGCAAAGAACGGTTCATTTTATCGTTTTCATCGGTAAAAATACGCAGTTTTGCTATTTTATCCGACAAAATTTTACATTCCGCTTCGGTGTCACCCATGCATACACCAAGAAGTATCAAAAAACCGTTGCCGATCTTTCCTATAACATTTCCGTCCACAGAAACTTCGGCGTGGGTTACTCGTTGTATAACTGCTTTCATAGTTATTCTCCGTTATTTATCATGAAAAACCTCGTGTTACATCCGTAACATCCTCAATTTTGCGTATGCGCTGAACAATGGATGTAACATGCGTGGTATTTTTACAGGTTATATTTATGGTTATCTGCAAAACCTTTTTACCCTGAACAACTTTTGAATTGAGTGCATTGAGCTGAACTTTCATATCCGAAAGAGCATTTGTAAGCGATCCTATTACGGAAAGAGAGTTCTTGGCATAAATCTGCAGAATGGTATCAAAACCGCTTTCTGTATTGCTGCGGTTGATGGAATACTGCGACCAGTGAACACTTAGCCAACGGTCCTTTTCATCGGGGTTGTTGCTGCCTGCAACTGCATTGGGGCAATCGGTCTTGTGTACCGAAACACCGAATCCGCGGGTTACAAAGCCAATTATCTTATCACCCGGCAGCGGATTACAGCAACGGGCAAAACGGATTTGACAATTATCAATATCGTCAACAATTACCGTTTGATTAATATTGCGAGGCTGCTTTTTGCTTTCCTGGTAAATATTATCGGAAGGCTCAAGCGGCTTTTCATCCGGACCGGGCTGAACAACACGGTCAAATTCATCACGCAGCTTTGGCAGGATTTTGGAAATGGACATTCCGCCGTAGCCAAGGCTGTTGTAAAAGTCATCCGTGCTTGCCATTCCGATGCGCGCCGCAACATTATCAACAACATCATTCTTCTGCTGTTCGGTAAAATTACGTCCGAAGCCTTTAAGCTCACGTTCTATCATTATCTTGCCTTCGGCAATGTTTTCTGTTCGCTTTTCGCGCTTATACCACTGACGTATCTTGTTTTTTGCCTCGCTGGTGCGTACAATCTTAAGCCAGTCCTTGCTGGGGCCTTTGGGAGACGATGATGTTATTACCTCAACTATCTGACCTGTCTGCAAAACCGTGTCTATGGGCACTATCATACCGTTTATTTTTGCACCCGTCATACGGTTTCCTACCTCGCTGTGAATAGCAAAGGCAAAGTCTATGGCAGTGGCACCGCTCTGAAGACTTATAACATCACCCTTGGGGGTAAATACAAAAATTTCGTCTTCAAAAACATCAATTTTTAAAGGCTTAAGGAATTCTTCGTTATCGGCATCACCCTTTTCGGTTTCCACAAGGGTGCGTATCCACTTGAGTTTTTCGGCAATGTTCTCCTTATCAGCTTCGCCGGATTTGTACTTCCAGTGAGCCGCCACACCATATTCCGCAACGGTGTGCATTTCCCATGTGCGGATTTGCACTTCAAAGGGAATACCGCGTCTGCCTATAACGGTGGTATGGAGCGAGCGGGAAAGATTTGGCTTTGGTGTGGTGATATAATCTTTAAATCTACCGGGCTTAAGATTGAACATTTCGTGGATGATACCCCAAACAGTATAACATTCAAGCTCGGTATCAACGGTTATGCTTGTGGCATAAAAGTCAAAAATTTCATCAAAGCTTTTGCCCTGATTATACATTTTTTTGTAAATGCTGAAAATGGACTTTACACGACCAGACATGGAATAAGGAATCTTTTCCTCGCTGAGCTTATCGTGAATAAGCGTCTGTGCATTTTCAAGGAAGTCGCGGTTTTCACCGTAACGGTGATCCACCTCGTTTTTCACCTCGTCATAACCGATGGGATCAAGATAACGCAACGCAAGGTTTTCAAGCTCACCCTTGATCTTCTGAATACCGAGTCGATGGGCAAGAGGAGCATAAACATGCATGGTTTCAAGGGCAATGGAACGCTGTTTTGCATCGGGCTGGGCAGAAAGAGTACGCATATTGTGCAATCTGTCGGCAAGCTTTATAAATATTACTCTTATATCCTTTGACATGGCAAGGAACATTTTGCGCAGGTTTTCAACGCTTTCTTCTTCCCTGTTTTCAAAATGGATATCCACAAGCTTTGTAAGACCGTCCACAAGCTCCAGCACTTCGGCTCCGAAAAGCTTTTTTATGGTTTCGCAGTCGGTCTTCTCTTTGCAATCCTCAAGAGTATCATGCAAAAGTGCCGCACAAATTGAATCGGTATCAAGCTCCAGCTGGGCAACGATCTTTGCAACCTCAACGGGGTGGGAAATGTATTCTTCACCGGATTTGCGGAACTGTCCCGCATGCATTTCGTGGGCATAATCATATGCCTTTTTGATTTTTTCAAAATTGTACTGGGTACTGATACTTAAAAGAGTTTTATTTAATTCAAGATAATAATCCATTATAAATACTCCGTTAATTATTTAGCGTTATTACGCAGTTTTGTAAGCAGTTTTGAGTTTTCAAGATTGACTTTACCGTCAACCCCTGTAAGAGTTACTTTTGCGTCATTAAGCGAATCACGTTCAACTTCCGCCAATCCCATTTCCGCAAAAACATCAAGCATAATATTGAGCATACAAGGGGTTACGGGAATTGAAAAATTGCGTGATATCTGAACGGCAGATTTATAAATATCAACATCCGCCGAAGCTTTAAGAGCTGTGCGAAGATAAATGAAAGCCGATCT
>JAZSGA010000047.1:0-11099 GCA_045532495.1 Eubacteriales bacterium
TAAAGTAAACGTGGTTTTGACAATCATATTTGCGAACAAGGTTTATAAGCTCCTTTATGGTATTGTCATCGTAAATATCGTTGGGATCTCCGCCGCCTTCCTCACGGGTTTTTATATGAATGTTCATTATGACATGGCAGGAAAGCTTTTTTAGAATATCTTCAAGCGTAAGTATTTTAAGGCCTTTGAATTTGTCCGAAAATTTGCATCCGAAATCGAATTTTTTAAGCTCATCAAGGGTATATTCCCAAACAGCTCCCGTACCGTCGGAAACACGGTCAAGGCTATAATCGTGAATCGAAACCCATTTGTTATCCTTGGTGGTCCACAGATCAAACTCTATTTCCTGTGCGCCCATTGCTACAGCGGCACCAAAAGCAGGCATACTGTTTTCGGGAGCAATGGTGCTGAATCCACGGTGAGCGCAAAGTCTGGGGTAGGGCAATCTGTCATCACCGGGAATAATTGCACTGCCGCCGGGACGGTATTGCCAGGGTTTTCTGCCGTATTCAATATACTGATAATGCGCAGCATCGGGGTTGCCGTAGCCTGCCGGCTTGTAGTATTTATCGGCAGGATCAAAATCTACGCAAGCAACGCCGAATTTGCCTTTCATATTGGCAAGAACTTTGCCTGTGGGCGAAACTATCATGCTTGCACCACAGATTTCGGAGTTTTCATCAAAGCTTACGGATGAGCGGATAACATGGGCATTGGTGTTGTAAGCAAGGTTGCGGCACATTATTTCTATGGCATCGTGGCTGTCGCTGCGCTGAAGGGAGCAGCCTATTACTATATCCACGTTTTGACGTGCTATATTTGCAAAGGCTTCGTAAAAATAAAAGTCATAGCAGGTGAGAAAACCGTATCGCAGGCCGTCAAGCTCCAGCACATAAGGTTCTGAAAATTCAAATGTATAATCAGAATCAAGAGCCAGTGTTTCAAGTTCCAGCGGAGGCAGGTGCTTTTTGAAATATTTGCCCACAATATCGCCGTTTTTGTCAAACACATAGGTGGTGTTTCTGTAACCTGTTTCCACTTTGCAAAGGGCGTTTACAAAAACAGCGGCTTTGCAGCGTATGGCGGCATTTTTGCATTTTTCAAGCAGGGTGTTGATATACTTTTTGTGATAAAACAGCGTTTGCTCAAGATCTGCTGTGGCACAAGGCACGTCGCTGTATTCGGGAAGAACGATTATATCCGCATCGTTAATGCTGTCAAGTAGGTTTATTTTATAATCAAAAAATTCGTCCGACTGCGAAACATCACGAGAGTATGGCGGTTGAATAATATAAGCTTTCATTATGAATGCTCCTTTTATATATTATCGGATTTTTTGTGTGAAAGGAACCAGTTTGTGAGCTCATCACCGTCATATGCGGTATCCCAGGCGTTATGGCCTACGCCGTAGCAAATCTTAAGCTGTGCATTTCCGCCGCGCTTGTTTACGCTGTTGAGCATGGATACGCTTTCGGAAATGGGTACAATATCATCGCAATCACCGTGGTACATATAAATGGGTGTTTTGGTAAGAGCCACTCCGTACCAGTATATGCCGCTGCCGCACACGGGGGCGATGGCGGCAAATCTTTCGGGATCTGCCATGGCAAGCATCCATGTACCGGTGCCGCCCATACTTAAACCTGTGAGGTATATGCGGTCGGTATCAATGGGCAGGGTTTCACATATGTAATCGAGAAAAGCAAGCAAGGATTCGGTGTAGCAACCCCAGTATTTTTCCTTGGGGCACTGGGGAGCTATAAAGATAAAGGGATATTCCTTTCCGCTTTCCCTTACGTGGCGCATAAAACCGTGCTTTGCGACAAGCTCAAGATCATCTCCGCGCTCTCCTGCGCCGTGAAGAAAGAAAACAAGCGGATATTTTTTGCTTGCATCGTAATCTTTGGGCAGGTATTTTACGTAATTGAAATTGTAGAAAATATCGGATTGCCAGTTGTGCTTTGTGTACATTTTTGCTCCTTTCGGTTTGAAAATTATTTTACCAGATTTGTTGTTGAATTGATAAAAGTGCCTTTGGGGGCTTCAACCACCACAGTGGTTCCGTTTATAACGTATTCCACCGTATCGGGAACTATCAGGGAAATTTCATATTGTCCTTCGGGAACATAGTTGCCGTAGGCATCACGGAAATCCCACGGAGGCAAGCCTATGTGCAATTTGGTTATTGCGCTTGTTGGAGCCGGGACAACAATGCTTCCACCGGGAAATTCGGGAACATCATATGTAAGTATAACGGTGCTTACGCCGTTTTCCACTCTTTTGATAACATACTGCATTGGAATGGATTTAAGCTCGATATCGTAATCTTCGCTGTTTATTATATCAATGGAATCGGATACATAATCCGTTCCGGACATGCTTATGGAGGTAATCCCGTGCTCGTCATCCTGCGTTATGCTTTGCCGCCACGAGGGGAGGGAGTTCCATTTGTTTATACAGCCTGTGCGTGTATCCAGCATCATTGTGGTGGCTGAGTAGAGGAATGTCCAGATATCTTTTGTAAGCGGAGCTGTAAATTTATTTTCTTTGTATGTTTTGAAAAAACGGATATCGCCTTGCTTTACAGGCTGCGCAAGCTCGCGCTCGATGATAAAGTCGCTCATACCAAGGCAATAAAGCTCTTTGCCTGTCATATCGTGATTGTATCTGATCAGGCCTGTCCAGTCGGTAGAATCGTAACCGTCGCCATCGATATATTTTTTGCGATCCAGTATGTAGCAGGTGGTACTGCCATCTGTGCTTGTATATACATCGGGTTCGAGCTTTTCTACGGTGCGTGCAGGCGTGGTATCTATGTGCAATCCGCTTGAAATGTCAAAGGAATAATTCCAGCAAAATTTTTTCGAAATGGTTTCCCAGGTGAGCGGAATGTATATTATATCCTTGAACATCAGCAATGGATATTCATCTGTTCCGCTGATAAAACTGAGATACTCGCCGTTGCGTATTGCAACGGTGCAGTCTGAAATCATTGCCTGAACGTTACGGTATTTTACTTCGGGACGTTTTGCTGAGGCATCGGCAAAGGTGCCGTAAGCTGCATTTTCTTCGACAAGTAAAACATCACGCTCGTATCCGTGCACCCATTCTATGCTTTTTCCGAGATATGTGCCTGCGGTGTATGTCATTGGCAAATAAACGGTGTTGTTGTGGAACAGGGCAGGATATGTTTTATCTTCGGTATATTCCTTTTCGTTTATATTCACGCTGAACGGAGATGTGGAAACTGTTATGCTGTCATTTTGTGCGGTGGCGGTTATGGAAAAAACAAATATCAATACAGTAATCAGCAGCAGCTTTTTCATAAAAACTCTCCTATCATTTTTTGGAATTTTGCGCACGGCTGATATAAAGCTATGCTTTAAACCATTATAGCATATTGCATGGGAAATTTCAATAAAAAAGCAAAAGAGAAAAAAATAAACGGCAGTTAAAAAAACTACCGTTTGTTTTGGGGTGAGTAAAGAGATTCGAACCCTCGACCTTCAGGGCCACAACCTGACGCTCTAACCAGCTGAGCTATACCCACCATATTAAATTGAAAAGCACCGCCACATGTGGCAAAAGCGGAGTTTTGATGGCGTGCCTTGAGGGACTCGAACCCCCGACCTACTGCTTAGAAGGCAGTTGCTCTATCCAGCTGAGCTAAAGGCACATACCGTTACAGAAAATGGAGCGGGTGATGGGAATCGAACCCACGCAATCAGCTTGGAAGGCTGAGATTCTACCATTGAACTACACCCGCATCGAGCTATTATTCTGATTTGCGGAAGCTATAACTCAAACCGCCTATATATATTACCACATCTGAGCGGATTTGTCAAGGCATTTGGCAAAATTATTTTAAAAAAATTGATAATGCGGTTTATAAAAGAATCACGGACGGTGTTTGCCGTCCGTGATGGATAAACGGATATTATTCGTTTGCTTCTGTAGGTGTTTCGCTTTGTGCTGTCTGTTCTGAGGATACTTCCTGAACTTCGCCCTCGGTAAGCTCGGTTTCTTCGTCGGGTTTATCTTCCTCGGCGGCAACGGGGGTAAAGCCAACAATGCTTGTGCCTTCGGCAACACGCATTACGGTTACACCGCCTGCTGTACGGCTGTAGGAGTTGATGCTTGCTATCTTGGTACGGATAATTGTACCGGTGTTGGTAATAAGCATTACATCTTCATCCTCATTAACTGCAGCAATGCCGCAAAGTTTGCCGTATTTACCGTTGATGTTGTGGCAGATAACACCTTTACCGCCACGGTTATGTAACGGGAATTCCGAAACGGGTGTACGTTTGCCGTAGCCGTTTTCGGTGATGGAAAGGATTTGTCTTTCGTCATCGGGGGTTGTGGCGGCAGCACCCACAACAAAGTCGCCATCTGCAAGCTCAATAGCCTTAACACCGCGGGCTGTACGGCCTATGGTACGCGCCTTTTCTTCCGAGAAGTGAACAGCCATACCGTTGTGTGTGGCAACTGTAAGATGGTTTGTACCATCGGTTTTAAGCACAAACAGCAATTCATCACCGTCATCAAGGTTGATGGCAATAAGACCGCTGCGGCGTGCGTTTTTATATTCGGTAAGCAGAGTTCTTTTTATAACGCCCTGCTTTGTTATCATGGTGAGGTAATCGTTTTCGGCAAATTCCTCGACAGAAATATAAGCAGTAATTTTTTCATCGGGAGCAAGCTCGATAACGTTTACAAGGTTTGTGCCCTTGGACGCCTTTGAGGATTCGGGAATCTCATAGCACTTCTTTATAAACACCTTACCCTGATTGGAGAACATCATAAGGTGGTTATGGCTGTGGGCGATAATTACGTTTTCAACGAAATCTTCTTCTTTTGTATGCATTGCAATTATACCCTTACCGCCGCGGCGCTGTGCGGTATATGTATCGGCAGGCATACGCTTTACATAACCGGCGTGGGAAATGGTTATAACGCAATCCTCACGCTCGATAAGGTCTTCCATAAGGATTTCGTTTTCAACGGGAATGATTTCTGTGCGGCGTTCATCACCGTAGCGTCTGCGAACTTCAAGAAGTTCGTTTTTAACTATTTCGCCAACCTTTGCTTCATCGGCAAGGATATCTTCGATCTCTTTGATCTTGGCGTTCAGCGCTTCCAACTCTTCAATAAGCTTTTCGATTTCAAGACCGGACAGACGTCCCAAAGGCATCTGAACGATTTCCTGGGATTGGATGTCTGTTATATCAAAGCGTGCAACAAGGGCTTCCTTTGCTTCCTGGATGGTTTTGGATGCGCGGATGATTTTTATAACCTCATCAATGTTGTTTATGGCGATCATAAGACCTTCAACGATGTGGGCACGTTTTTTAGCCTTGTCAAGGTCATAACGCAGACGGTTTTCAACAACGTTCAGCTGATGACGGATATAATGCTGAAGTATCTGCTTTAAGGTGAGCACTTTGGGCTCGCCGTTTACCAACGCCAGCATATTCATGGCGCAGGTGTCCTGGAGCTGTGTATATTTGTAAAGCTGATTCAGCAGAATGTTTGCGTTTACGTCGCGGCGTACGTCGATAACGATTCTCATGCCGCCTCTGCCGGATTCGTCACGCAGACCTGTGATGCCGTCCACACGCTTGTCCTTTACAAGTTCGGCAATATTGGAAACAAGTGCGCTCTTGTTTACCATGTAGGGAATTTCGGTTATTACAATGGATGTTTTTCCGTTGTGTTCTTCAAATTCAGCTTTGGCACGTACCATTACCTTGCCTTTACCGGTGGCATAGGCTTCGTGTATACCTGCGGTGCCGTATATAAGACCTTTTGTAGGGAAATCGGGGCCTTTGATGAACTGAAGAAGGTCGGCAAGCTCGGCATCGGGGTGTTCAAGCAGGTGGATGGTACCGTCAATAACCTCGGTCATGTTGTGGGGAGGAATATTGGTAGCCATACCAACGGCAATACCGATGGAACCGTTTACCAGAATGTTGGGGAAACGGGCGGGCAAAACGGTGGGCTCTTTGAGCTTGTTATCGAAGTTGGGCATAAACTCAACAACGTTTTTGTCGATATCCGCCAGCATTTCTTCGGAAATTCTTGCCATGCGGGCTTCGGTATAACGGTAAGCAGCTGCACCGTCACCGTCCACGTTACCAAAGTTACCGTGGCCTTCAACCAGGGGGTATCTGAGTGAGAAATCCTGCGCCAGACGTACCATGGCATCATATACTGCAGCATCACCGTGGGGATGGTAGTGACCGAGCACGTTACCTACGGTGGTGGCGGATTTACGGAAGGGTTTGTTGTATGTAAGTCCGTCCTGATGCATTGCGAAAAGTATACGTCTGTGAACGGGTTTAAGACCGTCTCTTACATCGGGAAGTGCACGGTCGATAATAACCGACATGGCATATTCGATAAAGGATCGCTTTACTTCCTTTTCGATTTCGACATTCATGATCTTATCACGGACGATCTGGTTTTCATCTCTTATTTCTTCAGCCATTTTATTTGTCCTCCGAATTTGTGTGGTTATATGTTATGTGGTTTTTTATGCGGGATATTCGAAATCCGCAACGGTTTTTGTTTTTATTACGTCAAGGTATTTTTTTGCGGTGCTTTTTGCTGTTGCCAGGTCGTGGCTCAGGTAGTTTCCGCACTCACGCTTTTTTGCACCGGGAACTTCGTTTCCGCTGAAATTTGCAATAAATTCCATGGCACCTTTTAACACTTCCAGCATGTTTTCGCCCGAAAGAGTGTCAAAGGTTACAAGGTAAAAGCCTGTCATACAGCCCATGGGACCAAAGTATACTATTTCGTTGCCGTATTCAGAATTGCGCAGGTACATGGCACAAAGATGCTCAAGTGTATGCGATTCTGCGGGGGTGAGGTAATCTCCACCGTTGGGAACCTTCATGCGAAGATCGTATGTTATGGTGTTGCGGTCACAGCGGGAAATATAAACGCCTTCGCCCAGAACATCGTGGTTTACCGTAAAGCTTTTTATCAGTTCCATGTTTATTCTCCTTGTTTGTTGTTTTCCTGTTCCTGTTTTAAAATTTCTTCGTATTCCTTGCGGTTTGCCTCCTCACGTTCTTCCATCAGTGTGAGGTAATCGCTGTATTGTGTGTTGTATTCTTCGGCAAGCTTGCCTGCGGCTTCGCTGTCGGCAAGATAAGTTTCTGCCACGTCAAGCTGCGAATCTTTAAGAATGTATTTATCTTTGTAACCATTTATATAGCTTGTTATGGTGGTTACCATTTCATAGGTTATAACGCTGTCGGGGAACTTGTCGCCCATAACAACCTTGCGGAACAGGGAGATTGTCGAAAGAGTTGAACCGTCACACACACCGTCTATGGCGCTTTGGCGCATCAGTCCTATAATTCCCATACGCTGTTCAAAGGCAAGCACTGCATCGTTTTTTGCACCGTTCTGTATTTCGACAAAATTCTGATGATTGAAATGCGAAAGTCCCGTGGGGAACTGATATTTCTGAGGTACCATTGGTACATATATATCGGGAGTTATGCCGATCTCGTTGTAGGATGTGAGCTCAGGGGTGAGTATTTCAAGTGTGGTTATGGTAAATTTATCACCGTTGGGAAGCATGTACACTTCCTGACCGAGGGCTTTACCAAAGGTGGTTTCGCCTACTACTACCGCACCTGCATTTTCGCGGAGAATGTAAGCTAAAAGCTCGGCGGCACTTGCGGTGTTGCCGTTTACAAGCACGGTGTATTTTTCGAATTTGTCGCCCATGTAGTTGCCCGTGGAATATGTGGGGATGGGTTCTTCGGAAAGTCGGGTGTCGGTGTAGTACATTATTTGCTCACCTTTAGTGAAAAGGCTTGCTATCTCTACCGCCACATCCATATAACCGCCGGGGTTATCACGCAGATCAAAAATAAGGTTCTTACATCCGGCGCTGTGGGCGGTTTCGATTGCTGTTATAAACTGCTGTGCAAGATCCTTGCTGTTGAAGGAGGTGATGTGTATTACCGCGGTGGATTTTTCCTTGTTTATTGACAGATAAAGCTCTTTTAACGGAGCCTGGCCGCGGCAGACGTTGATGGATACATTTGCCTTTGAGCCGTCGCTGAGAGTGCGTTCTATATCAAAGGTGACTTCGTTGGAATAATCCCAATCCAGGGCAAGAAATTTTTCAAACAGCTTTTCGTCGTAGTGTTCTGCCGAAAAACGCTGATACCAGGGGGAATCCTTTGAATCCTTGGAAACAAACGGAAGATTTGTAAGCATATATTTTACGCCGGTAAGGGTAAGACCTGTAACATCCATACCGTCAAGGCGGAGAATTTTGTCTCCGGGGAGTATGCCTGCAAATTCAGCATTGGAGCCGGGAAGGATTTCGGTTATATAAACCCCTTCGGAAAGGTTGGCTGTTGTATAAACATCCTCGGCTTCGGAAAGCACGATTCCGTAGGATTTTGAACTTGTATCATTCAAAAAACCTGCTGTGGCGGAATAATAGGCACTGTAAGGATCGTTTGCCGATAAAAGCGAGTTTGCCAGAGCTCCGAGCATATATGGGTTTTCCATAAGATAATTGTAGAGCATGTGGGTTAAAAGGCTGTCACGGTCGGATTCGTAAAGAGATGTTTCGAGGTAAAGATCTATTATGTTTTCAAGGACATAATAGTTGAATTCGCCGTCGTTGGTGGTTGCATAAGCGGTAAATGACGGAACCATAAGGCAAAGGGCGGTAAGAATAGCCGCCAGCTTTACAGAGAATCTTTTCAATGCTTTCATCCTTTCTTTTGGTGGTTTAAGGTTGGGTATCGGGCATGGGGGATATGTCAAAGGTGAGTTTGGTGTTTTCACATTTGGCGGCACCCACGTCCAACGAGAATTCAAGGTCTATACGTCCGCAAAAATCATTGTCAAGATTGACAGAAAGCTTTTTTGCGGTTACGGAAAAATCGATAATAACATCCTCAGGCGGCATAAGCGGCTCGCGTGAGAGGGAATATTCCGCGGATTGCAATGTCCTTTGACCGCGCAAAAGGCTTATATATGTGAACGGTGAAAAAGGAAGCTGTGCTGTTATTGCGTAATCTTCGGTAATGCACAAGGTGTTTGGCAGTACCGTGCCGTAACGGATGTTAAGGTTTTTGCCGTCATGCATAACTTCTGCTTCGTATGAGCAGGAAAAGCTGTTTTTGAATACAGGCGCTTCGGGCTTGTGACTTGTTATGTATTTTTTATCGATGCAATTGAGAATGTTTGTTAAAAGCTCGCCGGGCGGAGCGGGCCTTGTTGGAAAACCGGGCATACCATCGCTGAGAAACTCATCGATTATTCCCGGCATGGATCTGTAAAAATGTGCTATGTACGGATTGCGCTCGGCTCCGGGAAGGGAGGAGAAAAATGACATTCCGTAAAAGTTTGTGTATAGATCCTTGTCGGCAAAAAAATGCTCGCCGGATACTGTTATTCTTTTGTTGGGTACAAACATTTCCGACAAAAGCAAAGACTGGATATCGTTATTCATTTGGTTCAAAGCCTTTCGGAAATAGTGTTCAGCCTATGGAAACCTTTGTAACGTTGCCTGCATCTTCCCCAAGGAAGATGGAAGCGGTTTTTTTGAAGTTCTGGGTTTCGTCGCTGACATAGAATTCTGTTGTTCCGCCGTCGGTGCTGTTGCGCAAAAGATCTTTTTCTTCAAGAAGTTTTTTTGCGGCAAGAGCCGATTCGTATCCGGAATCGATTATGGAAATTTCCTTGCCCAGGATTTCTGCAGAAACTTCCGCAATAAGCTTACGGATAATGGGGTAGTGCGTACAACCGAGTATCAGGGTATCCGCACCTGTTGCTGAAAGCTGCGAAAGGTATTCTGCCGCCACAAGGCGTGTGACTTTGTTATCTGTGTTTATGTAGCCGTTTTCTATAAGGGGTACAAACATGGGGCATGCCACGGGATAAACGGAAATTTCGGGCTCAATACTTAAAAGACGTGTATCATATGCTTTTTTGCCGATGGTTGCCTGGGTGGCAAAAACTGCTATTTTTTTGGTTTTAGTGGCTTTTACTGCGGCATGGCACGCAGGATCTATGGCGCCGATTATGGGAAGATGGAATTTTTGCTGCAAGGATGGCAGCGCAATGGCGCTTACCGTGCCGCAGGCAACTATTGCCGCTTTTATATCAAAACCCATAAGGAAGCGCATATCGTCATCGGCATACTGGATTACAGTTTCAAACGAGCGTGTTCCGTAGGGCACACGGCCGGTATCGCCGAAGTATATAAAGTGTTCGCCGGGCAGGATTTTTTTAAGCTGTTTTATGGCGGTAAGTCCGCCAAGGCCCGAATCGAAAACGCCTATGGCGCTGTTTTTATCTGACATAGTGTAGCTCCGCTGATTTTAAAAAATCTTACATTATATTATATCACTTTTTTTCATTTATGTCAAATGAAATATGGAAAAAAGACGCTTTTTTTGAAAAGTTTCTTTACAAAAAAACTCTTTTGTAGTATACTTTAATAAAACATCCGAAAGGTGTGAACAAAATGGCTTTTACCGTCCGAAAAAAAGGCGGAATTACATACTACACAAGCCCTCTTTTTGACCAATACGGAGTACCTCATTTTTTTGCAGCACGTTACGGCGGAGTAAGCGAAGGTGACTTTACTTCGCTTAACATTTCCACAAGCCGTAAAAACTCCCAAGGTGTGCCTGATTCCATGCAGAATGTGCGCCGCAACCTCAATATCGGCCTGTCGTTGATATGCAAAACCGAGGATACCGCCTGCATGATGAAGCAGATACACAGCGCAGAAGTGGCAAAAGCAACTGTTACCTGCAGGGATTATTTTGAAGGTGTGGCGGATTGTCAGCCGTGTGACGGGATTTTTTGCACTCCTGAGGATGCTGTTGATACATTATGTGTAAAAACCGCGGATTGCGTTCCTGTGCTGCTGTATGATATAAAAAACAACATAGCCTGTGCGTTGCATGCGGGCTGGCGCGGCACGGTGGGTGATATTTGCGGATGTGCGGTGCGCGTACTGCGACAGTATTTTGGCGAAGTTGAGATTATTGCTGCCATAGGCCCCTGCATACACGAATGCTGTTATGAGGTGGATGACAAGGTTT
>JAZSGA010000217.1:0-2174 GCA_045532495.1 Eubacteriales bacterium
ATACCGCCATCGATA
This sequence comes from Eubacteriales bacterium, assembly GCA_045532495.1. GTDB lineage: Bacteria > Bacillota > Clostridia > Oscillospirales > CAG-382 > UMGS1052. Next base: position 16 of record JAZSGA010000217.1, read on the forward strand.
AAGATATCAAGTCCGCCTGTTTTCTGATTCTTCAATGTTGTGGTCAACTTGTGAACAAACTTACCTCTGAGGACGATCTTGTCATCAGTGCCGTTAAGATTACCTGCGGTTATGGTGTTATTCTGCGACTGATTTACTGTACCGCCGAGTTCAAGGTAATAACCGTTTGTGGTAATTGCCTGAGCAGCAGCAAAATCAGCATTGAATACAGAAGGACCAACAAGAGAAATCTTATTGGAAGCACCGGCAATTGTACCGCCGTTGTAGGATTCCCAGTAAATTCTGTTTTCGTGAGCAGTAAGTGTAAGTGTTACTGCGCCGATTACGTTTACAACACCGTTTTTGCCGTTGGCTTCAATAACCTGAATAGCCTTGGTTGTGGTTGCAAATGCCTTTTCGGGGGTAGAACCGTCATTGCTGTCAGAACCGCCTGTTGCAGCCACGTAGTAAGTAGGAATTACATATACATATTTAGCTGTCATTGTGCCGTTACCGTCATCAGTCCAACTGTCGAACAGATTGTATTCGTCGATATCAGCAGGTTTTACGGCGTTAGCCTTAACTGCTGCGATATCATCCGCATACTTGATTTCCCATGTGCCTTCGGGAAGTGTGATGGTTTCTGCGCCATAGTAGACAGTCTTATTATCAAGAGACTGAGCATAAGCAACCTTGCCGCCCTCAACAGCAAATGTACCTGCTGTTTCGGTGATGTCAAGAGTGCCGCCTGCTCCGGCCGCGGAGTTAACGATCCATGTTTTATCCGCTGTTACGTTGGAAGGAACTGCGGGGAATACATGGCCGTTGTTGTTGATAATCTGCAGACCGCCTGTTATGGTTACTGCTGCTGCAGGAATATAAGATTCCTTGGTAGGATAGTATATCGAGCCAACCTGATCAACAATAATCGAGAAGCCCTTGTTGAGTGTGGTTGTATAATCTGTGTTGGCATTACCCCAGTTGAACTGAGAGTTGATACCTGTATTGTTGAGGTAGATAGCAACATGATCGCTGAAGGTAGCAGCCTTGCCGTAAGCTCTGATACCGATACCGTGGTTGTTCTTTGCCGCAGCGGTAAGAGGGCTGTTGAGCACAAGTGTGCCGCCATCATAAGTGGTAGTGTCGCCACCCATGATAATGTTGATATCCTTTTCCTGGAGACCTGCAAAAGCAGAAGGAGTATAGAAGTCTGCATTTGCCTGATAGAAGGTTACGCCGTTAAATTCTGCATAGTAACCGTTGAGCTTGATTTCGCGGTCAACCCATCTGGGACGAACAAGGTTAACGTCCTGGAATATTGTGGGACCTCCAAGACCCATTGCGTGGTTTGCACCGATCTTATCGGAATATGCAAGATGCTTTTTGGGCTTTGCCGCATTACCTGCTTCGTAATCGTAGCTGGTAATAAGAAGTGTTGCGTTATGAGCAGGAATAGAACCACCGTTGGTCTTCCAGAATGTGAAAGTACCCTGAACGAGAGTATCACGTGTGGAGAGCTTGCCCTCATCTCCGAATTTGCCTGTGGTTTCATCGATGAAATCTTTGTGTTCCATGATGTAAACCTTAGCAGTATCGCCATTGATAAGGCCATCGGCATTTACAGCTGCGATAACATCGTTAACGGAAGCTGCAGGAGTATTAACTGTTCTACCGTCACCGGTACCGCCGAATACAACGTAATATTCCTTGGTTACGGGATCCTTAAGACCGAATTCGGGAGTAATGGATCCATCGCCATTATCTTTCCAACCCTTGAAGATCTCGCCTGTTTCGGCGTTGGGTTCAAGGTCGGGAAGGCTTGCCATGATTTCATCTACGCTTGCCGCATAGTTTACAACGTATTTGCCGGATTTTGCAACCTTAAGCATGTTTGTGCCGTAGTATGCAATATCTGCATCGTTGGAATATGCATAAGCATAAGCCTTTTCGGAATTTACGGTAAATTCACCTGCTTTTTCAGCAAAATCAAGTGTACCTGCGTTATCTTCAGAATCCATTACATAGTAAGCCGCTGTGCCCACTGCGGATTCTGCATCCTTTGCAGCATTTGCGTTTGCTGTGAAGTTTGTAAGAGAAGCGCCGTTGTTGAGGATAACCTGGATAGCACCCTTTACAACAGATTTTGTGCCGGATTTAAAGTTTGTAACAGTTGCACCGTC
>JAZSGA010000165.1:0-2011 GCA_045532495.1 Eubacteriales bacterium
ATAGAAAACCCTGTGGATTCTCCAAGACTTTGTGAGTTGGCAAAGGGAAAGAATAATATTGTTATCATTGCAAGTGACCACACTCGTCCCGTGCCCAGCAAGGTCATTATGCCTGCCATGCTTAAAGAGATAAGAACAGGCAATCCCGATGCAAAAATAACCATACTTATTGCAACCGGTTGTCACAGAGGAACCACAAGAGATGAACTCATAAACAAATTCGGTGAAGATATTGTTAATACCGAAAACATTTATATACATGACTGCGAAGATAATGATATGCTTGTTAATATCGGCACACTTCCTTCCGGCGGTCAGTGCGAAATAAACAAAATAGCTTACGAAGCTGATCTTCTTGTTTCCGAAGGTTTTATCGAGCCCCACTTTTTTGCAGGTTTCTCAGGTGGTCGTAAAAGCGTGTTGCCGGGCATTGCAGGCAAAAAAACTGTGCTTGCAAATCATTGTTCCGAATTTATAGCAAGCGATAATTCCAGAACGGGTGTGCTTACGGATAACCCGATTCATAAGGACATGCTGTGGGCTGCAAAGCAGGCAAAGCTTGTGTATATCGTCAACGTCGTTTTAAACGCCGAAAAAGAGGTTATTTATGCTGTCGCTGGTAGTCTTGAGGGTGCACACAAAAAGGGCACAGATTTCCTTCTAAGTCAGTGTGGGGCCAAGGCGGTTGAATCGGATATTGCAATATCAACTAATGGAGGTTATCCGCTTGACCAGAATATTTATCAATCTGTAAAAGGTATGACAGCGGCTGAAGCCACCGTGCGCAAAGGCGGAGTCATCATTATGATTTCATCATCCTCCGATGGCACAGGCGGCGATAGCTTTTATCACATGGTGGCTGATAATTCCGATATATCTCATACCATGCAGGAAATACTCAAACGTGACCGTAACGAAACAATCGCCGATCAGTGGGAGGCTCAGATTCTTTTAAGAATACTTTTGCATTGTCATGTTATCTACATTTCAGATATGCCCGATAATATGATATCTTCCATGCACATGATCCCCGCACATTCTCTTGATGAAGCTTTGGAAACAGCAAAGGGAATCCTTGGAAATTCTAACCCTACTATTGCAGCCATTCCCGATGGTATTGCTGTTATGGTTACAAAGTAATTTTGATTGATAATATAAAAAATGCAATAAACCGAAAGGCTTATTGCATTTTTATTTTTAAAGCTTATTACGCTGAATCTTGCCGCTGACTGTTTTGGGCAGACTATCGCGGAATTCTACGATTCTGGGATATTTGTAAGGCGCTGTCTTTTCCTTAACGTAAGTTTGGATTTCTTTCTTGAGTTCCTCAGAAGGAGTGGTGCCGTTTACAAGAACAATACTTGCTTTTACAATCTGACCACGCACTTCGTCGGGTACAGCAGAAACGCCACATTCAAGAACGTAGGGGAGTTCCATAATTACGCTTTCAATTTCGAAGGGGCCTATGCGGTAGCCTGATGACTTAATAACATCATCAATTCTACCCACATACCAGTAGAAACCGTCTTCATCACGCCATGCAACGTCTCCGGTGTGATAATAGCCATCGTACCATACTTCTTTTGTCTTTTCCTCATCGCCGTAATAACCGGTAAATAATCCGCAAGGAGCTCCGTCTTTAACTTTGATAACAATTTCGCCGGACTCACTGGTCTTAACGGGATTACCGTTTGCATCAACAAGCTCAACATCATAAATGGGAGCAGGTTTGCCCATAGATCCTATCTTGTGAGGCTTGCCTATCATGTTACCGATAACCATAGTACTTTCGGACTGTCCAAAACCTTCAAGGATCTGTAAACCGGTTGCTTTTTCAAACTGTCTGTAAACTTCTGGGTTAAGAGCTTCTCCTGCTGTAGTCATATGACGTACAGAGGAAAAATCGTATTGAGAAATATCTTGTTTTATCATCATGCGCAACATTGTTGGTGGAGCACAGAATGTGGTGATCTGATACTTTGCAAACATAGGAAGAATGTCTGCGGCATCA
>JAZSGA010000228.1:0-5671 GCA_045532495.1 Eubacteriales bacterium
AGCAGTAGCATTACCGGTAATCTTTACGGGGAAGTGAGAGAGCTGGAATTTATTAACAGTACCGCCGTTGAGTGTGAATGTAACATCACCAATTCTCTTGTTGGGAGTAGAAGCACCGTTACCGTTTCTGGTACCGAGGAACGCGTTGCCAACATAACCTGCATTGATTTCAACATCAACGTCACCTATAAAGCTCAGGTTACCGCCACCCCAGTTACCATCGGGAGTAACAATTGCAAAGCGAACAGCTTCAGAATTATTTACGAGGCTGTAGCTTGCATTGGAAGCGGAGTACTGGGAAATATAAAGATCCATCTTTGCGCCGGTTGTGGCGGTAAGCTCGCCATTATATCTCGCACCTTGTTCAAATCCGCATCCTTCACCGAAGGTGAGGTTTACATCTCTGAGTCCGAGCCAGTTTTCATCGTTGGATGTATCTGCTCTCTTGATGATGATATCATCGAATATGAGATCTGCGCCGGTACCTGCAACGATACAAGAAGCACCAGCGGAGGGAGCGGTTGTAACTGTAGCGCCGAAGAATACTCTTGCAGAATCATCGTAGCCCTTAACTGTGAGGCTGGAAGAATCAATTGTCATAGCAACAAGTGCAATGTCGCCTTCAACGTAGATAGTACCTACGCCGGATTCTGCAGCGATTGCATTATCTGCTTCATCAAGAGTAGTGTAAACAGTTTCGTCAATGCCTTCGATAGCACCGTCAGCACTTACATAGTAAACGCCGGGAAGTGCAAATACTGCTTCAAAGGAAACTTCTTCATCTGTGAAGTTGTAGGAAGCGCCTGCCTTGTAAACTGTATCTGTGGTGGATTCTTTCCAGCCCTTGAAAACATAGCCTTCAAGATCTGCGGGAATTTCGGGAGCTGCGGGCATGGTTACTGCCTTACCGATCATCCAGTTTTCTGTGAAGGTTTCTTCACCAACGGTGAATACAACTTCAGTGGGAGTTGCATATACTGCGTAAAGAACACAGTCGATATTCTTATCAAACACATATTCATCACCGGGAGCGTAATGATCGCCGGTTTCAAAGTCTTCGAAGTAAAGGAATTCGTAGCCATCGGGGATCACATCTGCAGGAATTTCGGGAACTATGAAAGAATCGAGGTCTACATAAGTGTCGCCTGCTGCTTCGGAATCATAAATTGTGTTTTCGGTGATCCATTCTTCAGCATCTGCTTTGCTTGCAAAAACAGCTGCGAGTCTGGTCTGAGCTTCAAAAGTATCGGGGTCATAAGACCAGAACTTGATGCTCTTGATGTGGAACTTGTCAGCTCTGTGAAGGTCGATGCCCTTCTGAGTACCAAGTACGTAGAAACAAAGCTGACCTGCGATACAATGAGTATCTTCAGGTGTGAGGTACTGGGTAAGACCGCAAGATTCGTATGTATCTGTAAGGTCAAATTTTGCAGTTGTCCATTCGTTGGCAACGATAGTAGTGTCAGCCTTTGTGACTATGCCTTTACCTGTCCTTGTGCCATCGATGAATACGTTGTAGAAGTTAACCTGCATTTCCTGATCAACGATTTCGGTGCAGGTTTCTTCTTCGCCTTCAAATGTTGCACGGTCATCTGCCATTTCGTAATAATACTCAATTGTCATAAACTGAGCATCATAAAGCGAAATCATATTACCATCAACATCTTTGAGCTGATCGTAGTGGAACATGTTGTAGCCGAGGGATGTGCTTGTGGAATCATCCGAAGCACGGTATGCATACGCGTCAGCTATTTCGGGGTCACGAACGATGGAGAAAACATCTTCACCGTCAAATTCGCCCTTTTCAAAGCTCATACCCTTTACAACATAGTTGCCCGTTGATGTCCAGGGGTTCTCAAACTTTGCAGTAGAAGCTTTGAGGAACTCGTGAGAAGCATACACGGGGTTTGCTGCGGAAGCTGTGAGTGCTGCAAAGGGAACCATTGACAGAACCATCAGCGCCGCAAGAACGAGGCTGAGAATCTTGTTTTTCATAAAACTCCTCTTTCCTTATATAGAATTTTTGTTTAATGCTCACAAATTGCAAGCCTATCTTGCGAACATTAGACTGTTTATATCATAGCACAAATAAATAATTTTGTAAACAGCTTTTACCCAAAAAAATGTTTTTTTAATGTATTATCCGATCATTTTTACATTTTGTTAACATTTACTTTTTGTTAAAACATTTTCATTTGTGCACCTTCAACAAAAAAACGCATTGCTTATGTACTCTTTGACAAAAAACGCTATATATACCTATAATGTTATCTAAAAAAACTAAATATTGTGGTATATGTGCAATTTTAATCCATATATGCATATATTAAACAAGGGGTGATGATTTGGCATACTTTTACAAAAGGAAAAGGGGGATTAAAAGAAGTTTTATTGTTTTATTTGTTATTCTGTTCATTTTTCTTTCAGCTCTGCTTACACTAAACACATTGCTCTCTCCCCTGCTAAAAAACGCTGCTATACAGAAAGCGAGGTCTGTTTCCACCTATATAATAAGCACGGCGGTTATGGATATTACCGACAACAGCAATTACGATTACAGCAACATTACAGTTTTTGAAAAAGACACCGACGGAAGGATTGCTGCAATAAGAACAGATATGGTAAAAATGAACCGTTTGAGGGCAGAGATTACCGTAAAAATCCACGATAAGCTATGCAAAGCGGAAAACAGTAAAATTTCAATTCCCATAGGATCGGTTTTTGGCAACGGGATATTCAACGGTATGGGACCGGAAATAAAACTTGATATACGCCAGTCGGGTGCTGTTATAACGGATTTTGAAAATGTGTTTACATCAGCGGGAATAAACCAGACAAACCACCGCATTATGGTAAATGTTAAAGTGAGTTTTTATATACTTATGCCCTTCGAGTTTGTAAAAGAACAGGTAACGGCGTCGGTATGCGTTGCCGAAAACGTTATTGTGGGCAATGTGCCCGAGGCATTTACAAATGTGCAAAACTCTGCGGACACAAACGACGAAACGATTGCCGATGAAATTGTGGATTTCGGTGCACATAATTACAGTAAATAAAAACAGCGGCAGTTGATTACTGCCGCCGTGTTATTATTCTTCGGAATTGAAGCTATGCACATACTTTGCAAGAATATCCACACAGTTATCAATACCAATGGCATCGGTGTTGATTGCCATGTGATAATTCTTAATTTCGCCCCAGCGCTCACCGGTGTAGTAATTATAATACGCGGCACGCTTTTTATCGGTCTTTTCTATTGCTTCCTTTGCCTTTTTTTCCTCAAGCCCATAATACTTCATGGCACGGGCAATGCGGGAATCCATATCGGAATGGAAGAAAAAGTGAACAACATCATGACGCTCACGCAGAACATAATCGGCACATCTGCCGACAATTACGCAAGGACCTTCGGATGCTACTTTTTTGATTATATCCGACTGGATAAGAAAAACTTTATCGCTCAGAGGCAGGCCATACATGCCACCTGTGCTGTTGCCAAACATTGAAAGAGAATACAAAAGACTGTATGTTGTGTTCTTTTCTGCGTTTTCAAAAAGACTTTCGGCAAATCCGCTTTCCTTTGCCGCCATGGAAATAAGCTCGTTGTCATAAAAAGGTATGCCTAATTTTTCTGCTAACTTTCTGCCAACAAACCTGCCGCCGCTGCCATACTGTCTGCTTATTGTAATAACCGAACCTGACATCAATGTGCCCCCTTTAATACTATATAATCTAATTACATGTACATTATAACACATTTTTGCAAATATTGCAACATGTCTAAAAAAATATTTCCCGTTAGAATTTGTTAATAAAAAGTTCTTGACTTTGAGTGTTTATATATATATAATAAATATGTAGAAAATGACGAATTTTGCGCTTTAAATACAAGGAGTATTCATGTCAGAAAATTGCAATCCCATTAACAACTGCGATAAACATTTCGGCAAAAACGCACCTTTCACCAAAGAAATGAAAAGCGATTATACCATCCTGGCGCCGGATATTTTTCCGTTACATATGGATCTTCTCACCCAGGTTTTCGCTTCATACGGCTACAAAATAGAGGTGCTTCGCTACACAGGCAAAAAGGTTATAGATACAGGTCTTAAATATCTGCACAACGATATGTGTTACCCTGCCATCTGTACCTGCGGTCAACAGTTATACGCACTTACCTGCGGCGATTACGATCCTAAAAAATGCGCTCTTATCCAGTTTCAGACAGGCGGCGGCTGCCGTGCTTCAAACTATATATGGCTTTTAAGAAAAGCTCTTATCAACATGGGGATGGATTACGTTCCCGTGATTTCTTTGAGCTTTAACAAGCTTGAGCAAAGCGACGGTTTTAAAATCACACCCATAATGATCCTCAAAGGCGTGACCAGCCTTATATACGGCGACATGCTTATGCTTTTGCGCAATCAGATCCGACCTTACGAAAACACTCCCGGCGATACACAAAAGCTTGTTGATAAATGGACGGCCGAGATAGGTGGGCAGCTTTCAAAGGGCAAAGGCCTTGTGGGCAGATCTTTGCGCAAAAACCTGCGTGCCATGGCAAGGGATTTTGCATTGGTGTCCATCACTCGCACACCAAAAACAAAAGTGGGCATTGTCGGCGAAATTTACGTTAAATACTCACAATTCGGCAATAACGGTCTTGAGGAGTTTCTTGCTTCACAGAACTGCGAATTCATGGTGCCCGGTGTTCTTGGATTTTTCCAGTTTATGTTTGACAACAAGATAACCGATTATAAGCTTTACGGCGGCAGTCGGATTTCTGCTTATATTTCAAAAATCGCCCTTGAATCAGTTACTCATTATGAAAAAATGATGTGCAAGATACTAAAGGATTATCCTCAGTTTGTCTGCCCTTCTCATTTTAATACAATAAAGAAGCTCGGCGATAAAATTATCGGCAGAGGTGTTCGCATGGGCGAAGGCTGGCTTTTGCCTGCGGAAATTGCCGAACTTATCGAAAAAGGCTACACAAACGTTATCTGTGCACAGCCCTTTGGATGTCTGCCCAATCACATTGTGGGAAAAGGCACCATCCGTACCCTGCGCGAACTTTATCCCGAAGCCAATATCTGTCCCATAGATTACGATGCGGGAGCGTCTAAGGTTAACCAGGAAAACCGAATAAAGCTTATGCTGTCCGTTGCAAAGGAGTGCAAAAAACAATGAAAAGATTAGGGCTTGATTTCGGATCAACCACTGTAAAATGCGTCGTGACAGACGAAAAATACAACATTCTCTATTCAAAATACGTGCGACACATGTCACGCATTGCTCAAATGGCATCGGAGCTTGTAAAAGAGGTGGCAAAAAAATTTCCAGATGAAAAAATGCTCTGCGCCATATCGGGATCCGCCGGTATGGGCATGGCAAATCAGCTTGAAATTCCTTTTGTTCAGGAAGTATATGCCACACGCACCGCTGTTAAAACGCTTAATCCAGAAACCGATACGGTTATCGAACTCGGCGGCGAAGATGCAAAAATCCTCTTCCTAAAAGGTGCGCTGGAGGTCCGTATGAACGGCAGCTGCGCCGGCGGAACAGGTGCTTTTATAGATCAGATGGCAGCACTGCTTGCCATAGAGCCCGATGACATGAACGAAATTGCCAAAAACTCCGATAAGATTTACACCATCGCTTCTCGCTGCGG
>JAZSGA010000205.1:0-3651 GCA_045532495.1 Eubacteriales bacterium
ACCACTCCGCATATAAATTGTTTTATGTATTTTTTGTAAAATTCAAAAAAATATTCGTTTTTAATTGCGGCATATATAAAATGATTGTAAAAAAAATAACAATATTTGCCGTGGGACTTGAAACCGACGAAAAATTGTGATATACTGTATTTAAACTGGTATCATTTTGTGAATACTGCAGTTTTTTGGGTATTCCGCAAGCAAATTTGCGGTTTCCCGCTTTTCACACCATGGCAATTTTTATTTTCTAAAATATAAAGGAGATTTTAAAATGGCAAAAACAGTTCTTCTCGAAACTTCGGCAAGACATCTTCACCTCTCTGCCGAGCACATCGAAATCCTTTTCGGTAAAGGACACGAACTCACAAAGAAAAAGGATCTTTCCCAGCCCGGCCAGTATGCCTGCGAAGAAAGAGTAACCGTTGTAGGCTCCAAAAAAGAGCTTGCAGGTGTTTCCGTACTTGGTCCCGCAAGACCTTCCACACAGGTTGAACTTTCTCTCACCGACGCAAGAAGCATCGGCGTGGCAGCTCCCGTAAGAGAATCCGGCGACATCGCAGGATCCGGTGCATGCAAGCTTGTTGGTCCCTGCGGCGAAGTTGAAATTACCGAAGGTGTTATCGCAGCTATGCGTCACATCCACCTCGACACAAAAACAGCAAACGAAATGGGCCTTTCCGATAAGCAGGTTGTTTGCGTTAAGGTTGATTCCGAAGGCAGAAAAGCAATTTTGGGCGATGTTGTTGTAAGAGTAAGCGATAAGTTTGCTCCCGCAATGCACATTGATACCGACGAATCCAACGCTTGCGGTGCTGTTCCCGGCATGCAGGTTGAAATTCTCGATACCTGCGTTTGCAACTGCAAATAATTAACGGTCATTTTCTTTCCGCAAAAGCGGAAAGCCAAATACAAAATAAAAATAAAGGAGATATAAATTATGGCTATTTATTCACGCGAAGTAGAAGAAATGTGCGTTGTTGCCAAGGGTCCTCATCACGGTCCCGCTCCCATTCCCGAAGAAGGTAAATGGATCCAGGCAAAAGAAATCAAGGATATCTCGGGCTTTACCCACGGTATCGGCTGGTGTGCACCTCAGCAGGGCGCATGCAAACTTTCCCTCAACATCAAGGAAGGTATCATCGAAGAAGCTCTTGTTGAAACAATCGGCTGCTCCGGTATGACTCACTCTGCAGCTATGGCGGCAGAAATCCTTCAGGGCAAAACAATCCTCGAAGCTCTTAACACAGACCTCGTTTGCGACGCTATCAACACCGCAATGAGAGAACTGTTCCTTCAGATCGTATACGGCAGAAGCCAGTCCGCTTTCTCCGAAGACGGTCTTACCATCGGTGCAGGTCTTGAAGACCTTGGTAAGGGCACACGTTCCCAGGTTGGTACAATGTACGGCACACGTGCAAAGGGTGTTCGTTACCTCGAAATGGCTGAAGGCTATGTTACAAGAATGGCTCTTGACAAGGACGATCAGGTTATCGGTTACGAATTCGTTTCTCTCGGCAAGATGACAGATTTCATCAAGAAGGGCGACGACCCCAACACCGCATACAAAAAGGCTCAGGGTACCTACGGCAGATTTGACGAAGCTGTAAAGTACATCGATCCTCGTAAAGAATAATCGGGAGGTACGAAATAATGGCATTATTTGAAAACTACGAAAGACGCGTTGATAAAATCAATGCTGTTCTTGCAGAATATGGTATCAAATCCATCGAAGAATGTCGCGAGATCACCCTTGCAAAGGGCATCGACTGCGATAAAATCGTAAAGGAAACCCAGCCCATCTGCTTTGAAAACGCTGTTTGGGCATATACTGTTGGTGCTGCCATCGCTATCAAGAAGGGCTGCACAAAGGCTGCTGATGCCGCTGCTGCAATCGGTATCGGTCTGCAGGCATTCTGTATCCCCGGTTCTGTTGCCGAAAACCGCAAGGTTGGTCTTGGCCACGGTAACCTCGGTTCCATGCTTCTTTCCGAAGAAACCGAATGTTTCTGCTTCTTGGCAGGTCACGAATCCTTTGCTGCTGCTGAAGGCGCTATCAAGATCGCCCTCAACGCAAACAAGGTAAGAACAAAGCCCCTTCGCGTTATCCTTAACGGTCTTGGCAAGGATGCTGCTTTCATCATCTCCAGAATCAACGGCTTTACCTATGTAAAGACAGAATTCAACGCTAACACCGAAGAAATCAAGGTTGTTTCCGAAACTCCTTATTCCGACGGCCCCAGAGCAAAGGTTAAGTGCTACGGTGCAGATAACGTTCCCGAAGGCGTTGCTATCATGAGACTTGAAAACGTTGGTGTTTCCATCACCGGTAACTCCACCAACCCCACAAGATTCCAGCATCCTGTTGCAGGTACCTACAAAAAGTGGTGTACAGAAAACGGTGTTAACTACTTCTCCGTTGCTTCCGGCGGCGGGACAGGCCGTACACTTCATCCCGATAACATGGCTGCAGGCCCCGCTTCCTACGGCATGACAGATACAATGGGCCGTATGCACTCTGACGCTCAGTTCGCAGGCTCCTCCTCTGTTCCCGCTCACGTAGAAATGATGGGACTCATCGGCATGGGCAACAACCCCATGGTTGGTGCTACTGTTGCAGTGGCAGTTGCTGTTGAAGAAAGCGCGAAGTAAGCCAAATACTGCGGTTTTTACAACTTAAATAAAAAATTGGAGTTCTGATTCAAACGAGTCAGAACTCCTTTTTCTGCTTGAGCATCAAAACATACCTTTATTTAATAGTTTTCGATAGGCTGCAGGTGTTACGCCTGTTTCTTTTTTAAAGCATACGTCAAAATACGCTCTTGACGAAAAACCGCTGAGTTCTGCTATACATTCCATCGAAAGAGAGTTGTCACAGATAAGCTCTTTTGAGTATTCTATGCGCTTTTTCAAAATATAATTTGCAGGCGATATTCCGTTAAAACATTTTTTGAATTTCTTTTGGAAGTAAGAGGGGCTCATGTAGGCGGAAGCGGCAATATCCGAAAGAGATATTTTGGCGGTTAAATTTTGAGAGATATATGTGAGCGCAGATTGCATGGAATCACTGATTTTTTCATCAGTTACCATTTCGGGCGAAAGCCGATTGTGAATGAGCGCGATCACGTTCCTCATGGCGGCATCTAAATATAGCCCGCTTTTGTCTTTTGCCGAAAAGCTGTATATTTTCTTGAAAAACGGAACCAATTCTTCATGGTTCTGCAGATAGTGCACCCCGCGCAAAGCTTTGACGGCAGATTCAAATTCGTTATCTCCGTTTGGAAGAAATTTAAAGGAATGACATGAGAAAGTGCTTATGCTGTAGCGGGTATCTCCCGGTACGGATATCAGTAAATTGCCGCATTTATGGGGATATTTTTCGTCGTTTATAAAAGAAAAGCCTTCTCCCTCGGTATATAGTTCAACCTCGTAGAACATAACGTTTCTTTTGGGAGTGATGCTTTGATTTTTTGGAGAAACATGAAACGCCGTATGTTTTAGTTGAAGCATAACAAACTCCTTGTATCAAGATTTTATATAATAAAAGCAATATTTTGAATAGACATAGCAGAAAAACGTGCTATACTTTGTATTATAAAGCAATATTTTGTATAAATTTTAAACAACGGAGAAGATTTTATGACAGAATTTAAA
>JAZSGA010000247.1:0-2276 GCA_045532495.1 Eubacteriales bacterium
ATAACGTTCATCACCGATATAATCCGAAAGGAACTCTCGTTCCACACCGTTTTTGTCGATAGATACAAATCTCGGTATAACCTGCATGTAGCTTCCCGAAAGATTCCAACGAAAATCTGTAGAAGCAATTCCGTATTGCCACTCTGTAAGGTTTACAGCGGTGCAACCTGCCTCCATGGCAAGTCCGAGGGATCCGTTGTGACTTTTGGGATAAACGCTGGAATGATATATGCCCGATGGACCGCCCGTGGCAAGCACAACAGAGGACGCCATAAAAACAGAAAGCTCGCTCGTGTTTATATCAACACATATAACTCCGCGAATCTTGCCGTTTTCGGTTATAAGCTTCGAAGCCCATAAATTTTCGTGTACATCTATGTTTTTGGATTTAACAGACTTAATAAGAGCGTTTGCCATAAAATTTGATGTTAAAGGACCGCAAGATGTGGCGCGTTTTCTGTAATCGTGATCGGTGCGGTACCCAACATATTCACCATACTCATTACGCGGAAAATCAACGCCCAAGGATACAAGCTTATAGAAGCACTTTAATGAATTTGCCGCCTCTGTAAGGCTGTGATATCCCTGCATACAGCCGCCAGAGAACAAAGTGTTTGCCATGTCAAAAACGCTGTCAGACTCATTTCCTGCTGTTGAAAGCTTATAATATGTCTGTTTATCGGATCCTGTATTTATGGATGTACTGCGGAATAATCCGTTTGTAATGACGGCAACACTTTCGCATCCAAGGTCAAAAAGTGTATCTGCGCAATTCAATCCTGCACAACCGCTTCCTACAATGACAGATTTATACAAATAAACAGGTATGTTTTGACCGCTAATATTGCAAAACTCTGCTTTTTGACTCATTTTAACTCCTTTTTGTTGAAAACAACTGGAAAATAATATATAATTTATTTAATAATTAATTATATCATGCTAAATAAGGAATTTCAACATGGATAACAAAAATTCAAATGCGCATTTTTATTCTGATATTCTCAACGGTACAGATTTTTCAGTACCGGATATTCATCTTCCATACAGCGACAAATTCTCATTGTTGGCACAAAGCAAAAAAATCGGTTACAAAACAGCACACAACCGCATATGCTACCAGCCCATGGAGGGGCAGGATGCCGACATCAACGGAAATCCCTCGGAACTCACTTTTGAACGTTATAATAAACTTGCAAAAGGCGGTGCCGGAATCCTATGGCTTGAAGCGGTATCTGTTTTGCCCGAAGCAAGAAGTAACCCTCATCAGTTGATGATAACAGAAAAAAACCTCGATTTATATAAAAAGCTGGTAGAAAACTGTAAAGAGCTTTGTCTGAAAGAAAACGGATTTGAACCGCTCATCATCCTTCAGCTCAACCATTCGGGCAGATATTCAAAGCCGGATGGGACACCCGCTCCCATAACAGCAATAAAAAATCCCTCTATTGAAAAACCGGGTATAAACTACACTTTGGCATCTGACGATTATCTTTCTACCCTGCCCGATATTTTTTCTGAAAAATCGTTGCTTTGTCAACGGGCGGGAATGGACGGAGTTGACCTTAAGTGCTGCCACGGATACTTATATTCTGAATTACTTTCCGCCTTTGACAGAAAAGGAATATACGGCGGATCCTTTGAAAACCGCACCAGGCTTTTAACAGACACATTTGATGCGTGCAAAAAAGCACTTTCATCCGACACAATTTTATCCTGCCGACTCAATATTTTTGACGGGTATGATAGCAAATACAGCTTTGGAACAGATAAAACCGATCATACAAAGTATGATCTTTATGAACCCAAAAGACTTATACAAAAATTAACAGAACACGGTATGGATCTTCTTAACGTAACAATGGGAAGTCCCTATGTAAATCCTGACGTTTCACGTCCTTACCGACCGGGTATTGATAAACCGAAAACCAATGCGTTAAACGCCCTCTACCGCTTATTTAACGGTGCTAAAGAAATACACAAGGAATTTCCGTCATTGCCTGTTGTAAACACAGGTGTATCGGGGCTGTGCAAAAAATGCAACTTTGCTGCGGCAGGCATGATTGATGAAGATATGACGGATTTTGTGGGATTCGGCAGAATGAATTTCGCCTACCCAAACGTTGCCCGTGACATTATATCAGGAAATTTTGACGGCAAAAAAGCCTGTGTTGCATGCTCCGGATGCTCGACTTTAAAAAAGAACGGTCTGCTTTCTGGGTGCATTATAAGAAATGACACATATAAATCAATCTTCAAGGAGTTCAACAAATGAAAAC
>JAZSGA010000017.1:0-2276 GCA_045532495.1 Eubacteriales bacterium
ATAACGTTCATCACCGATATAATCCGAAAGGAACTCTCGTTCCACACCGTTTTTGTCGATAGATACAAATCTCGGTATAACCTGCATGTAGCTTCCCGAAAGATTCCAACGAAAATCTGTAGAAGCAATTCCGTATTGCCATTCAGTTAGGTTTACAGCAGTGCATCCGGCATCCATGGCAAGTCCGAGCGAGCCGTTGTGACTTTTGGGATAAACGCTGGAATGATATATGCCCGATGGACCGCCCGTGGCAAGCACAACAGTGGACGCCATAAAAACAGAAAGCTCGCCCGCGTTTATATCAACACATATAACTCCGCGAATCTTTCCGTTTTCGGTTATAAGCTTCGAAGCCCATAAATTTTCATGTATATCTATGTTTTTGGATTTAACAGACTTTATAAGAGCATTTGCCATAAAATTTGATGTTAAAGGACCGCAGGATGTGGCACGTTTTCTGTAATCGTGATCAGTGCGGTACCCAACATATTCACCATACTCATTACGCGGAAAATCAACGCCCAAGGATACAAGCTTATAAAAACATTTTAATGAATTTGCCGCCTCTGTAAGGCTGTGATACCCCTGCATACAGCCGCCAGAGAACAAAGTGTTTGCCATGTCAAAAACGCTGTCAGACTCATTTCCTGCTGTTGAAAGCTTATAATATGTCTGTTTATCGGATCCTGTATTTATGGATGTGCTGCGAGATAATCCGTTTGTAATGACAGCAACACTTTCGCATCCAAGATCACAAAGAGTATCTGCGCAATTCAATCCTGCACAACCGCTTCCCACAATGACAGATTTATACAAATAAACAGGTATGTTTTGACCGCCAATATTGCAAAACTCTGCTTTTTGACTCATTTTTACTCCTTTTTGTTGAAAACAACGGCAAAATAATATATAATTTACTTAATAATTAATTATATCATGCCAAATAAGGAATTTCAATATGGATAACAAAATTTCAAATGCACACCTTTATTCCGATATTCTCAACGGCACAGAATTTTCAGTACCGGATATTCATCTGCCCTATAGTGATAATTATTCATTATTGTCACAAAGCAAACAAATCGGTGCTAAAATAGCATATAACCGAGTATGCTACCAGCCCATGGAGGGGCAGGATGCCGACATCAACGGAAATCCCTCGGAACTTACTTTTGAGCGATATAAAAAACTTGCAAAAGGCGGTGCCGGAATCCTATGGCTTGAAGCGGTATCTGTTTTGCCCGAAGCAAGAAGTAACCCTCATCAGCTGATGATAACAGAAAAAAACATAGATTTATATAAAAGCCTGGTAGAAAACTGTAAAGAGCTTTGCCTGAAAGAAAACGGATTTGAGCCGCTCATTATCCTTCAGCTCAATCATTCGGGCAGACACTCGAAACCCGATGGAACACCTACTCCCATAACCGCCATAAAAAACCCCGCTTTTGAAAAAACGGGTATAAACTACACTTTGGCATCGGACGAATATATTTCCGGTTTGCCGTATATCTTTGCGGAAAAATCCTTGCTTTGTCAACAGGCAGGAATGGACGGAGTTGACCTTAAATGTTGCCATGGATATCTGTATTCTGAATTGCTTTCCGCCTTTGACAGAGAAGGAATATACGGCGGATCCTTTGAAAACCGCACAAAACTCTTGACAGATACCTTTGATGCGTGTAAAAAAGTACTTTCATCCAACACTGTTTTATCCTGCCGACTCAATATTTTTGACGGGTATGATAGCAAATACAGCTTTGGAACAGATAAAACCGATTATACAAAATACGATCTTTATGAACCCAAAATGCTTGTACAAACACTTATGGAACACGGCATGGACCTTCTTAACGTAACAATGGGAAGCCCTTATGTAAACCCCGATGTTTCTCGCCCTTACAGACCGGGCGTTGACAAGCCAAAAACAAATGCACTAACCGCCCTCTACCGCTTATTTAACGGTGCTAAAGAAATACACAAGGAATTTCCGTCATTGCCTGTTGTAAACACAGGTGTATCGGGGCTGTGCAAAAAATGCAACTTTGCAGCGGCAGGCATGATCGATGAAGATATGACGGATTTTGTGGGATTTGGCAGAATGAGTTTCGCCTACCCCGACGTTGCCCGTGATATTTTATCAGGAAATTTTGACGGCAAAAAAGCCTGTGTTGCATGCTCCGGATGCTCGACTTTAAAAAAGAACGGTCTGCTTTCTGGGTGCATTATAAGAAATGACACATATAAATCAATCTTCAAGGAGTTCAACAAATGAAAAC
>JAZSGA010000127.1:0-7522 GCA_045532495.1 Eubacteriales bacterium
CTTGAACGTGTAACAAAGTTTATGATGCTTGCACTCCTTGCAATTATGATAATTCTTGCAATAAACGGTTTTACTCTTGACGGAGCAAAGGAAGGTCTTAAGTTTTACCTTGTTCCCGATTTTGCAAAAATGCAGCAAATCGGTATAGGCAAAGTTGTGGTTGGTGCCATGAATCAGGCATTCTTCACACTCAGCCTCGGTATTGGTTCAATGGCAATATTCGGCAGCTACCTTAACCGCGACCGCTCACTTCTTGGTGAATCTGTAAATATCGCCGTGCTTGATACATTTGTTGCAATTACATCAGGTCTTATTATTTTCCCTGCATGCTTTACATATGATGTAGCAGTAGATAACGGCCCTTCGCTTATTTTTGTAACTCTTCCCAATGTGTTCAATAACCTGCCCATGGGCAGACTCTGGGGAACATTGTTCTTCCTGTTTATGTCCTTTGCAGCATTTTCCACCATTCTTGCGGTGTTTGAAAACATTATAGCGTGCACAATGGATCTTACAGGCTGGAGCAGAAAAAAGACATGCATTATCGACGGCATACTCATGTTTATTCTTTCCATTCCCTGTGTTCTCGGATTCAATGTATGGGCTTCCTTCCAGCCCCTCGGTGCAGGCTCAGGTGTGCTGGATCTTGAAGACTTTATTGTATCCAACATTCTTCTGCCCCTTGGCTCGCTGGCGTTTGTTGTGTTCTGCACATGGCGCTATGGCTTTGGTTGGGATAAGTTTGTTGAAGAAGCAAACTACGGAAAGGGTCTTAAGGTTAAAAACTGGATGCGTCCCTATATGAAGTATGTGCTTCCTGTCATTGTAATTGCCCTCTTTGTTGTTGGTATCGTTACAAAGGTGCAGGATATAATCGGTGCATAATTCCACAATAAACACAATAATGCGTGCAAGGTTTTGCACGCATTATTTTTTATAACAAATTAATCTTTCTGTATTTGGTTGGTGAAATTCCGGTGTTTGTTTTAAAGAACCTGCTGAACGAGTAAATATCCGGACAATTCATTTTTTCGGATATATTCTGTACAGACAGGGAAGTGCCGCAAAGCATTGATTTGGCATAATCGAGCCGTTTGTTTTTATAATATGCCATGATGTTGTGTTTGTATAAATTGTGGAAGTTCCGAAGCAGAGTGTATTTGTTTATATAAAACTGCTCTGCCAGGGAATCGAGGGATAGTATCGAAAGGAAATTGCTGTCTATGTAGTTTTTGACAGACACAACGGTGTTTTTTACGGTGCTGTGTTCTTCCGATCTGCCGTTTTCAAATTGATAAAGAATTAATGACAGCAACTCAAGAAGCTTTGATTTGTACAAAAGCTCACAATTTCGTTTTCTGGCTTGAAAAATATCTATTATTTCAAAAAATATTTTGCCAAAACGATTAGCATCGTATGGAGTGAACACACACGGAATGGAAATTTCCGACAACTCATCGTTGCTTATCAGTTCGAGTTCTCTTTCTGTCATCTGATTTTTGTTTTTAAATGACACAAAGCGTTGCTCGCTCTTGCCGGAGTATATAATATCAAAATGAATATGCGGCTGCACAAAGCTGCAATCGTCAAAACATTCGAACTTGTGCGGTATTCCCGGTTTTATAAAAACCACATCGTTTTTTTGACATAAATACTGAGTGCTGTCTATGGTTATTTTACATTTGCCGCCTGTAACCATAATAAGCTCGTAGTCAAAAATTACTCTTTCGTTTATTGAACACCCCGGAGCAAGTGTTGATTGCATTGCTACACGTATGTAAGGAGAAAATCCGTTTATATTCATATACACCTCATATAGTCAACAAATGACAAATAATTTGCAACTGTGTGATATTTATTTTATCGCCGTTTAATGTTATTATTATATTGTAAATACAACAGTTTTTCAAGGGGGTATATAAAAAATGCTTGAACTATCTAAAATGAGTCATTTTGAAACAAGGTCAATTTCTGCCGAAAATTTTACAGGCGAAAAGGGAAAAGGCGGAATGGCCGAGGAAGGTACGGGAAAAGAACCTGCCAGGGATCTTGGAAAAGGCTGGAAGGTATCTCCCTCGATTGTTATACCTGCCGGAGAAACTTTTGATCTTGCCAATGTCAAAGGACAGGGAATAATAAAACATATCTGGATAACTGATAACAGCCCGCTTAACCGCATGCTTGTTATAAGAATGTATTGGGACGGAACCGACACACCTTCTGTGGAAGTGCCGTTGGGTGATTTTTTTGCATGTGCCGAATATATGAATTATAAGCCGCTTGTTTCTTTGCCGGTTTGCGTGAATCCGCAAAGGGCTTTTAATTGTTATTGGGATATGCCTTTTTACAGCGGCTTCAGAATCACTATAGAAAATCTTAATCAGTGCGATACAACAGTATATTATCAAATTGATTACCTCTGCGGCAATATCGAAAAGGACCGCGGATATTTCCATGCGCAGTTCAGACGTGTAAATCCTCTAAAATACAAGGAAGTCGTTACGATACTTGATAATGTAAAAGGTAACGGTCATTATGTGGGCACTTATCTGTTCTGGGGTGTAAACAATAACGGCTGGTGGGGTGAAGGTGAAATCAAATTCTTCCTTGATGGCGACGGTGAATATCCCACCATATGCGGTACAGGCACTGAAGATTATATTTGCGGTTCCTACAACTTTGATGTTAATGGACAATACACAGAGTTTTGCACACCGTATGCAGGTCTTTCTAAGGTGGCGGCAACTGATGGAACATACAGAGCAAATCGCCGTTTTTCCATGTATAGATGGCACATAACCGATCCCATTTATTTTAAAAAGGATATTAAGGTTACCATTCAGGCTCTCGGTTGGAGAAGCGAACACCGATATTTGCCTTTGCAGGATGATATTTCTTCTGTGGCATTTTGGTATCAGGACACCATATGCAAAACGTTTCCTAAATTTCCTACTGCGGATGAGCTTGAGATAATATAAAACAAAACGGGATGCATTTTGTGCATCCCGTTACTCTGTTATTTTGCGCAGAGTGTATCAAGTATTTCTGTGGGTGAATCTGATATGATGATTCTGTCGATGGCTTTGCGGGTAATGAAGTTCATATCCGCATACTTTCTTAGAATATCAATCATGCCGTCATAAAAACCGTTTACGTTGTACAGTGCAATGGGCTTTGTGTGGCGGCCGAGGTTTTGCAGTGTGAGAATTTCAAAAAACTCATCAAAGGTACCTATTCCTCCAGGCGCAACAATAAAAGCATCTGAAAGGTCTTCCATTGTTTGCTTGCGCTGGCGCATGGTTTCTGTGTATATAATCTCTGTACAATGG
This sequence comes from Eubacteriales bacterium, assembly GCA_045532495.1. GTDB lineage: Bacteria > Bacillota > Clostridia > Oscillospirales > CAG-382 > UMGS1052. The sequence continues at coordinate 3,330 of JAZSGA010000127.1, forward strand.
TCAAATAGAACACCGTCAACATTGAAAAAGCTTGGTACAACACCGATTATCTTGCCGTTTTCGCTATAGACGCCTCTGGCGCTTGCACCCATAACTCCATTGCCGCCGCCTCCGAAAACCATGGTTATGCCTCTTTTGCCAATCTCTTTGCCCAAAAGCTCGGATTGTGTTATATATATATTGTCAATAGTGCTGCTGGCAGCACCGTAAACGCAAATTGTCATAAAATGCTCCTTTTTGGAAAATGCTGATGATAAGAGTGTAAGACCTCCCCCGAAAACGGGGGAGGTCAACAGCTTAATATCTAATATTGTTCGGGCCATACTCTAAAAGCAGTGTGTGCTATCCGAAAAAAGTGGCGGCAAGTAAAACTGCCGTAAATCAATCGGCGGAAAAATGTCGAAAACAAATCCCCTGTCAGTGTATGAAAACACCCAAGAGTATAGATTTACTGCTGTTCAGCCTTCATTGCTGCGAAGCATTCGCTGCAATATACGGGTCTGTCATTGGTGGGTTCGAAAGGAACCTTAGCTTCGCCGCCGCAGTTAGCGCAAACAGCGTCATAAAGGGTTCTGGGAGCTCTACCGGCATTCTTTTTAGCCATGCGGCAAGCCTTGCAGCTCTTGGGTTCGTTCTTAAAGCCCTGCTGCTCGTAGAATTCCTGTTCGCCTGCAGTAAAGATAAATTCCTGACCGCAATCTTTGCAAACCAATGTTTTGTTCTCGTACATGTTTTTCCCTCGCTTTGGATGAATAATAATTTACCCCTGCGGAGTTGCACCGCGGCATAAGCCATACTGTTGGGGCATATATAGCCGAGAGATCAATTTCTCAGGGCTTTAAGCTTTGTGCGGATTCTGAACAAAGCGTTTTCACAGGATTTTTTGTCAATAGATAAGAAATTGCAAATTTCCGGGTTGGTATAACCTTTGGCATAAAGATCAAACACCTCGTATTCGCGAGGGGAGAGATTTTGTTTTGCCAACCGCATCAGTTCGGCAATTTCGGCTTTCATGATGACGGTGTCTTCGAAGTTGTTTTGAACAGCGTTGATTTTTGCCATCGTGCTTTCGTCCATATCAGATAAGGAGAGGTTATCTGCCGTGCGGTTGATGTTTTTCATAACCCAATTAAGCATGCGGTTGCGCATGCACACGGTGGCGTAGGTTGAAAAGGAAGAAAGCTTGCCGTTATATGTTAAAGCGGCGTTATATAAGGCTATGTAGCCTTCCTGAACAAGATCGTCACGTTCTGATTCGCTGGCAGCAAAGGTGTATGCCATTGATGCTATTCTGTTGCGATAATCGGCAACGAGAACAACAAAGCTGTTTTTGTCACCGGCTTTTAGTTTTTCGATTATTTCGGATTCGCCGGGATGATCGGACGATGGCGAGCTTTTGGGAAAAGTGTTCATGAAACTCCAAATAGAATTAGTAATAATTAATGCTAATTATTATTATAACTACATTTTTTCGGTTGTCAAGGTGTTTTTCAAAAATATTCTAATATTTCATGATAATTTTAGCATTTTTTTCTTACTCTTGCACAAAAATGATAAAACCAAGCTTTACAATTTGTATAAAATGTCGAATTTTAGCCATGCGTTTTTTTTGTTTTTAATTCTAAAAAACTTACAATAAATCTTGAATAAACAATGTTTTTAGTGTATAATAAAATTGTATTTTATTAAGGAGATATTACCTATGAATGACACTGCAAAACTCACATGCGATATGATTGTGGATTTTCTTGAGCAAAAGAATTACACATATCTTAAATCTTTGCTTGATGATATGTTTCCCGCGGATATAGCCTTGTTGTTTGATGATCTTGATAAGACACAAATGCTTGCTGTTTTCAGACTTATTGCAAAGGATCTCGCTGCCGAAACTTTTACTTATCTTGAACACGACCAGCAATGTGTTTTGCTTGATGCCATAAGTGACAGGGAAATCCATGATGTGTTTGGACGCCTGTTCCTTGATGACGCTGTAGATATTGTCGGAGAAATGCCTGCCAATGTAATTGCACGTATTCTCAACAACGCTGATTCCGACAAACGCCGTCTTATAAATGAAATACTTAAATACCCCGATGACAGCGCCGGAAGCATAATGACCGTGGAATACATCAGTTTCCGCAAAGATATGACAGTCCGCGATGCAATTTCAAAAATCAGAACAGAGGGCAGCGCAAAGGAAACTGTATACACCTGTTATGTTACCGAAAACAGGCGACTTATCGGCATTGTTGACACCAGCGTTTTGCTTACTTCGTCCGATGACGAAATTATCGAAAACATAATGGAAACAAATGTTATATCCGTTCATACTCTCGAGGACAAAGAAGTAGTTGCCCGTGTATTTAACAAATACGGTTTTATAGCTGTACCTGTTGTTGATAACGATATGCGACTTGTCGGTATTGTAACTGTCGACGATGCTATCGATGTAATGCAACAGGAAAATACCGAGGACATTTCGCGTATGGCTGCCATGGAGCCTATTGAAAGCGGCTATTTTTACACAAGTGTGTTTTCCCATGCAAAAAAGCGCATAATATGGCTTTTGGTGCTTATGATATCCGCAACCGTTACAGGTGTACTTTTGCAACAGTACGAAAATGCAATTAGCGCATTGCCAATCCTTGTAAGCTGCATCCCAATGCTTATGGATACCGGCGGAAACAGCGGTTCCCAGGCTGCAACCATGATGATAAGAGGCCTTGCACTTGATGAGATTCATTTTTCGGATATTTTCAGAGTTATTTTCAAGGAATTCAGAATATCGATCCTGGTCAGTGCTGTTCTTGGCATGGTTAACTTTGCCCGCATAATCCTTATGCATTATGCAGGTTTGCTTGGTGAGCTCGGGGGAGTATCTGTTTTCCTGGTGGCTGCTGTTGTTTCATTTTCGCTGATATTTGTAGTTATAGCTGCAAAATTTATCGGTTGTACGCTTCCTTTATTTGCACACAAGGCAGGTCTTGATCCCGCTCTTATGGCTTCACCGGTTATTTCCACCATAGTCGATGCTTTTGCTGTGGTAATTTATTTCAAACTTGCTGTTACATTTATTGATATACTGTGATTTTTACTATTGCAGAAAGCGATAAAGTCATCCCTTATTATTGAAAAAACTGTATTAAAGTATTATAATTTAGTTAATAATAGACGAAAGGAATAAAAATAATGGTAACTTTTAAACTCAGCGCTTTTGCAGATGAATATTCTCCCGATTTTGACAAACAGATCGAAGGACTTAAGAAAAACGGTATTCCTATGATCGAGGTCCGTGGTGTTGACGGTACTCCCATAAACAAGATCACGCTTGAAAAGGCAAGAGAAATAAAAACTAAGCTTGATGCTGCAGGCATCGGTGTTTCTTCTGTCGGATCTCCCATCGGTAAAATTTCTATAACCGATCCCATGGAGCCTCATATTGAATCACTTAAACACATAATCGAAATAGCAAAAATTCTCGGAACAAAGCGTATACGTATGTTCAGCTTTTTCATGCCCAAGGATGAGCAGCCCGAAAAGTACCGTGATGAAGTTTTTGCACGTCTTGAGCAGATGCTTGATGTTGCGGATGCCGAAGGCATGGAACTTTGTCACGAAAACGAAAAAGGCATATACGGCGATATTCCCGAAAGATGCGCAGAGATTCTTGAGCATTTCGGCGGCAGACTCAAGGGCGTGTTTGACCATGCCAACTTCCTCAATGTCGGAGCTGTTCCGTATCCTTTTGGCTATGAATTGCTTAAAGAGCATATAACATATTTCCACATCAAGGATGCTGTGGGTACAACAATTTACCCCGCAGGCAAGGGCAATGGCAGAATTCCCGAAACCATCGAAGCTATCCGCAAGGATTTTGACGGCGAGATCATTCTTACCGCAGAGCCTCATCTTTCGGCTTTTATCGGACTTGATAAGCTCGAAAATACAGACGAAAAAATCGAGAAGCCGTTTAAGGATTCCGAAGAAGCTTTTGGCGTGGCAATAGATGCCATAAAGGCGATTATAGCATAATTATGCGAAGGATTCCCGATAAAGCGGTTTCAGTAATTATTTCTGTTTTTTCGGCATTTTTGTTGGTCGGAGCAGGCGTTCTTGCATCGTCGGTTGCATATCTGTTACCTGATGATAAGATAATGATAAGGGGCATGGTTGCAAGTCTTGCAATGCTGTTG
>JAZSGA010000264.1:0-4271 GCA_045532495.1 Eubacteriales bacterium
TCTAATTGTTCAGCACAGTGTGTGCTGTGTATTTTAAAAACAGAATGAATCTGTTTTTAAAGCGTGTTATTGTTTTATTCCCTCAAAAAGACAGTTCAAACCGAATTTAAACTTATCAACAGCCTCTTCACGGGATATACCTCTGTTTACAACGTCGGCGTTGAAACCGCGGAAAAAACACCAAATGGTATAACTGAGCATTGAGGAATCGATATTTTTAACCTTTCCTGCTGATTTTGCATAATCTACGATGTTTTTTATTTCCTGCGTCCACCAACGATAGTTTTCATCGGTATAGGAATCAAATTCAAAAGCAAACTGACTAAAACGTTTTTTTACATCAAATGTATTGATGAGCACTTTAAGAGATACATCTGTAACATATGAGAAAAAATCCTTATTTATGTCAAATTCAGATTTTATGCTCTCGCGCATTTTAAGCACTGCGCGCCTGTAAACGATCTCAAGCACCTCGTTGATGTTTGAAAATCTGTTATAGAAAACACGGTTTGTAACCCCCATAGCGTTTATTATCTTGCGCACATTCACGTTGCGGGGACCGTCGGTAAGAGCCATATTCTCTGCAATGCAGATTATTTCCTCGGAGATTTCATCACATATATAGTTTTTGTTTTCAACCATGTTATACACCTCCGAAAAACTCAGCACTCAGTGTGCTGGATTTATATTAGCATATTTTTTCTATTTTGTCAACCTTTTAACTAAAAAAATTATTATATCACTTTTCATTATATTGACATCACCTTTCACCAATGGTATAATCATAAAAAAGGAGGAATATTATGTACCCTTTAAAACTACAATCAGTACTGAAAGATATTATTTGGGGCGGCACAGCATTATCTGAGCAATATGGCAAAGGTTCTCCCGGACAAAAAATTGCCGAGGCATGGGTTCTTACTTTACGTCCCGACGGCGAAAATATAATCGAAAACGGGCACCTTGCCGGCAAGCCTTTAAGTGCCGTTTACGGTAACGAAGTTCCCTTTCCCCTGCTTATAAAGCTTATAGACGCTTGCGATAAGCTCTCTGTACAAGTTCATCCCGATGATATTTACGCACAAAAAGAAGGTTTACCTGCAGGAAAAACCGAAATGTGGTATGTACTCGATGCAAAACCCGGTGCGAAACTTGTTTACGGCATGAGAAAAGACGTTGATCTTACCGATGATCAAATAAAACAAGCAGCAAACAACGGAACTCTTGAAGATTACCTGAATTTTGTTGAAGTAAAAAAAGGCGATGTATTCTTTATACCCGCAGGGCTTGTACACGCCATCGGTGAAGGAATTCTTATTGCAGAGGTTCAGCAGAATTCAAACACCACCTACCGCATGTATGATTACAACCGCCGTGATAAAAACGGCAACCTTCGTGAGCTACACATGGAAAAGGCTCTTGAAGTTATTGATAAATCGCTGCCAAAATCCGACTACTCTGCATCTGTTACCGAAAAAACCGATACAGTGACAAAAACCACCCTTTGCACATGTGAATATTTTACAGCCCAATCACTTGCTATAACAAACGGAGCATACAAAATTACTCCCGATAAAATGCTTTTTGCACTTTGTACACAAGGCGAAGGCAAGTATATCCACAATGGTACAGAGTATGAATTTAAAAAAGGTGACAGCTATTTGTTCCCTCGCGGCACAGGAAGCTTTACTGTTATATCCGACTCCTGCGAAATCATACTTGCAACAGAATAACAAAAAAGAGGCAGTGCCTCTTTTTTTGTTCCATAATCAGTGCAATATCACAGCACGTTTTCCATCAAAAGCTTCGCCTTCGATTCCGTTTTCTGCAATCATCCGCTGTAAAGAAACGTGATGATCTTTGGCAACATTCCATACACTTTCTCCGTCACTCGGATAATAAAGTGTAAATCCGCAGGAGTTGTTTATAGATTCTCTTTCGTTCTTTTCATATCCGCATATAATATCAATATTTTCTTCCTTAAGAGCGGCAAAATTCTGATTAACCCACAAGCGAAGTAAAAGTTCACCTTTGACAGGCTCACATTCGTACCTGCATACCGAGCATGTATTTATCCATTTGTTCTTGTTCAAAAACAATTCTGCAGGAATACCCGTCGACACAATTTTTAAAGTGATTTGTGATGTCTGCGACTCGATTGTGCCGTTTTCTTTTGTGCCCATAACGCTCAGTATACCTTTGCACGGAATAACCACCTTTCCTTCGGAAAGCTCGGGGTTACCAAAATTTATACTGAGATCGGAGGAAACAATGTCATTGATTCCGCGCAGATCGAATCTGATTCGCTCTTCATAACATATAAGATCTTCATATTTACCTGCAAGAGAATAATTCCTTACCACCATCCGTTTAGGTGCCAGATCACATTTTGTGGAATACATATCTGTTACCACAGTGTTAGTAGCATTTTTAATTGCGATAACGTTTATACAAACGCCAAAAGAAACATCAATATTCTTGTTTTCACCGTAATTATCAGTTACAGCATCTGCCGAAAGAGAAGTAAGTTCGGCTTCCGCCATCAGGTTCCAGCTTGCATCAATATCCGCAAGTTCGGTTTCTGTTCTGAACGGCAAAACTTTATACATGCTGACATATTCTGTTTCGTTCCCGCTTCTTGCTTCATACAAACATGTAAAAGAGATTTCGCCGGTAATGTCCGCAGAATTATTACTGCAGCTTATGCTTTTTATGCATACATCGGAATTTGCAGAAATGATATTAACAATTTCCGGCATGCCTTCATCAACTGTTATTTCTTCTGACAAAGATGCCTGAATATTGTCAAAGTATTTAATGTCACTTTTGACAATATTTCTGCTTAGGTATTCTGTTTCACAGTCGTCTGTATCCGGCAGTTCTTCAAAACAATCGCAATAGTTTAAATCAACAATTTCGCATACGATGGTGAATTTTGATCTGGCTGCTATTTTACGGTTATTTATCATTTTAGATGAATAGCTTTGAGGTAAGCACGCAATCCGCAAATTCATATCGGAAGCTTGAGATAACTCCGCACTTTCAAAATCAATATGCTTTTCAAAATCCTCTCTAAAAATCACACTTGTAAGTATTCCGCCCGGGTCAGATATGTATATTACGGTATATACAACTTCGCCGGTAATATCAACACCGTTTGAATTCAAGTTTTTATCGGAAATTCTGATTTTTGCATCAGTCTTCACAATGCGCTGAACACTTGGCATATAATCCGATAACTCATATTCTGCGCTGTTTTCATATTCAGATTTGTCGCTCAAAAACATATCAGATATTTTTTTCTTCTGATTATTATCCATATTCAATTTTCTCCTTCAGCATTAACCATTATATGGTTAATGTATATTCTTATTAACGTCAATTAATGCACACTATACTTTGTTTTTTATGAACAAATTCAAAAATCTTCTGATGATACCTTTTGGCTTAAAAACAACTATTTTCATATTAATCAGCCACTCCTTACAAACAAAAATAACAAAATCCGATCACGATCAAAAGTGCAGCCTGAACACAAACAAGTACAGCGGCGGGCAAAAAACATGCAAGCATGATCATGAGCCCCGATGCCATAATACACAGGCCAACCAGTTTTGAGTTTCTTTTCATAGCAACCTCAATGTGCGTTTTATAATATATTTTATGTATATTAACAAAAAGTGTTACAAAAAACAAAAAAGCGGAACTAAATCCGCTTTTTATTGTTTTTATAAATGTGTAAGAAATGTTCAGCCATCAATATAATCGCAACAACACCGAAATAACCGCATATGGGATAAACAGTTCCAACCAGATCACCAAAGCCCACAAGGCTGCCGGCATACAGAACAACAGATAGTATAATAGAAAACATGCGGTTTGACTTTTCTGAAGACATGGAAGTCTTGAAAGCAAGATAGTGTAAAACAGATACAAACGACGACAACGCTGTGCCAAACATGCCCATAAGCAGCAAAACCGCGTATATTAAGCCAAGCACCGGTGAAAGTTCGGATGCCACCGTAAGCATCGGTAACTGCTGCGCACAGGACAACGGAAAAGACAATACAGAAAGAAAAATAGAAAAAGCAATTACAAACAGAATCAGTGTGCCAATGGCAACACCGGCAAATATTCTTTTATTGGATTGAATATTTACGCCCACAGGCGCAAGGATCTGAACAGATGAAAATATATTGTAAGCAACAAACGCAATTGCAGATATCCACCATTTTCCAAGCAAGGGGTTTTTTTCGGTTGCCATCGGAACG
>JAZSGA010000167.1:0-2432 GCA_045532495.1 Eubacteriales bacterium
ATACCTCATTAAGCCTGCCTGATGCCCAAATGATGCGTACGGCGGCGGCTACAGCTTCTCTTGGTACCAATGAATCTTCGGTACTTGATAATAACGTATTGTCGTTTACAGGCCCCGGATACATAAAAGTGCAACCTGCGGATATTGAAAATGCCGTTCTTGTGGTTGAAATGTCGGAAAACGGACAAACTGTATGCGATAAATACACAATACAAACCGTTGAAGATCACGTTTGTTCGGGCAATTCATGGGAAACTGTTTTCCCGTCTGTCGAAAATGACGGATACAATGCCAGATTCTGCAGTACTTGCGAAACCTTGCTTGAGGTTAGTACCCACTGTGCATTGAACTTTTCGGATGTTCCCAAAGATTCATGGTATTATAACGCAGTAAGATACGCAAGTATCAACAGCCTTATGAACGGTACGTCAGATACAACTTTCTCGCCCGAGCAGGGGCTTACAAGAGCAATGTTTGTTACCGTACTTTACCGACTTGCAGGCTCGCCAACCGATGGCAAGCACAGCTTTGCGGATGTGCCTGACGATGCATGGTACAGCGATGCGGTAAGCTGGGCAAGCGCCAACGGTATAATTAACGGCGTTTCGGCAACGGAGTTTGCCCCCGATAATAACATTACCCGTGAGCAAATGACTGCGGTTGTATACAGATATTCAAGATATAAAAACTACGGAGATGAAACCCAGGCAGATACCGCTTATTCGGATAAAGATAATATATCCGATTACGCTGTCACCTCGGTAAAATGGTGCTCCGCAAACGGCATAATCAAAGGAAACGCAGACGGAACATTTAACCCCGGTGCGTATTCCACAAGAGCGCAGGCGGCTACTGTATTTATGCGCTTGCTCACAACTTTTGATTAATGCCACGTTTTGCATGATTAATAAATTGGCGTGCCACAATCGGCACGCCTTTTTGTTGCGGTTTTGTTGACAAAAAACAAAAATCTATGTATAATGACTTTAGTGATAAATGCAAGTAATATATTATAAATAAAAAAGGAATACACAAATGAATCTTATTGTCATAGACGGTCAGGGCGGCCAGCTTGGTGTTCAGCTTGTAAAAGAAATAACATCAAGGTTTCCCGAACAAAAGCTCACAGTTATAGGAACAAACGCACTTGCAACCGCCGCAATGCTTAAAGCAGGCGCAAAGCAGGCAGCAACAGGGGAGAACCCTGTGGTTGTTGCATGCCGCAAGGCGGATGTTATTATCGGCCCCGTGGGCATTGTTATTGCCGATTCACTTAACGGAGAGGTTACACCTGCCATGGCGACAGCCATAGGGCAGGCAAATGCTATACGCATACTGTTGCCGATGAACAAATGCGAAAATTTAATCGCAGGCGTTACAAATCTCAACACCGCATCTTTGATTGCTGATGCCATGGAAAAGCTGCGTGCAGTTATAGAAAACGGCAAGGCATAACTTTGTAAATTTTCTTAAATGCGCTTTGATGCTCTTGCTTTTGATATACATTTGTGATATAATCTTATCAGTCATTCAGAAGAATGATTTCGGAGCAGAAGTTCCTTTCTATTTCTTTTGTTTTTTTATCAATGATGCTATGAAGGCATTGTTATCTCTGTAGGGATAATAATGTCTTTTTATTTTTTGAAAGGAATTTTACATGAAAAACCACAACAAATTACTTAAAATGATACTTGCCGCGCTTTTTCTGGCTATCGCATACGTTATGCCTTTTTTGACGGGGCAGATACCCGAAATAGGTGCCATGCTTTGCCCCATGCATCTGCCTGTTTTGCTTTGCGGTTTTATATGCGGTCCGGTATGGGGTGCGGTTGTTGGCATATCAGCGCCGCTTTTGCGCTCGTTTATTCTTGGTATGCCTCCGCCTTTTCCCACGGCAATTTGTATGGCGTTTGAGCTTTTGTCATACGGTGTGGTTACGGGACTTTTGCACAAAGCTTTTCCGCGCCGCAGGATATACATCTATTTTTCCTTGCTTATAGCCATGATAATCGGACGCATTGTGTGGGGAACGGTGATGTATGTTTCCATGATGGCAACCGGAAAAAGTTTTACCTTTGCAGCTTTCCTTGCAGGTGCAATTACAAATGCCATACCGGGTATTGTGGTGCAGATTGTTCTTGTGCCCGTGCTTGTAATGCTTCTTGATAATCTGAATAATTTGAAAATGAGAGATTAAAATGAATTGCGAATCTATTATTTATTCCAAAACATCAAAAGCTTTGGTGGATCATTATAACAGTTATCCCGACCTATTGCCCGAGGATGTTTTTAAATTCATATTCCAAAGCTCCTTTGGATGCGAGCATATTGTATCGGATAAAAGCAAGGTTGAAGAATACATAACGCAGGAATACACCGGAGTGTCAAAAGATTCCATACCGAACACAGAGCCCCTTGACGGGCATTACAGC
>JAZSGA010000031.1:0-9579 GCA_045532495.1 Eubacteriales bacterium
GTAAATGCTCCTGTTTTAACAACATTCTTTGCAGTCTTGTGCCCGTCATCAATACAAATAGAAATTTGCGTTTCCTCGCTGATGCCGCCCCAGGCAGCATTCATAGCATTAGGATTTCCGTCCTCATCATATGTGCCGATAATAAGCACAGGCATCGGATATAAAATAGCTTTTGCTCCAAAATCCTTACGCATTATGTATTCCTCCGATTCTTATAGTCCATTACTCCCAACCTAACAATGAGCCGATAAAGCAAATTGCCAGTATAAAAAGAAGAAGGCATCCCATCATAATCATACCTTGTATAAAGTGCTTTTGTTTAAGCTCTTCGTTTTTTCTTTTTTCTTCTTGTTTAATTTGGTATCTTGTCTTCTTTGGCGGTTGCTTTCCCAGGTAATCTAAAGCTTTTTCTACAACACCTTTAACATCAGCATCTACACTTGCCTCTTTGTTTTTTAGACTAAATTTTAATTTCATGTTATCTTCTCCTTAAAAATTTCACTCCATTCACTTTCCTTAAACCCAACCAAAACAAAGTCATTGCCGATTACAAGCGGACGCTTAACAAGCATTCCGTCTGTTGCAAGGAGTTTTAACTGTTCATCTTCAGACATGGCAGGAAGCTTATCTTTAAGTTCCATTGACTTATACAAAAGTCCGGATGTGTTAAAGAATTTCTTTAACGTAAGCCCACTCATTTTATACCAAGCAGTTAATTCCTCAAGACTTGGTTTATCTTCTTTTATATCACGAAGCTCATATTCAATCTTGTTGTCATCAAGCCATTTCTTAGCCTTCTGACAAGTTGTGCATTTGGGATAGCAAATAAAATTAATCATGCCAATTCTCCTTTTATTTTTCAACCTCATACGGCCAGTCGATAATACCGCCAAACTCTTTTACATTGGTGTAGCCGAGTTGAGAAAGGCTTTCTGCTGCAATTTTACTGCGTCTGCCCGACCTACAATATACTAAAATAAGTTTATCCTTATCAGGGAGCAGTTCTTCTGCTTTGTTTTCAATTTGTGTATATGGAATAAGGAGTGCTCCCGGAATATGACCTTCATCAAACTCGTCCTGTTCTCTTGTATCTAAAATGATATATTCTTCGCTTGAATCCATTATCTTTTTGGCGTCTTCTGACGTGATTTGTTCGTACATTGCTTTTTCTCCTTTTTCTGCAACTATTATGGAGGTTGGTCCGTCTGCTCCGCCGATAATTCCGATATTGCTATCATTTCCGCATGCGGTGAGCAGTATACAATGTAAGAATGATATAATACATAGCGCTTTCCTCATCCCATTACCTCTCAATCTTTTTAATTAATTTTATAAATATTCCGTCCAGACACTTATTTAATACATAGACCGTTCATATGGTACGGCGAAACAACCATACATAGGTACATTAGTCATATAAACAGCTCGTTTTCTTTTCTTTTGCTGCACACCTTGCTGAGTCTTTCGGAAATTGCATTTAGTACATTTTCATTAATTGATTTGGCTTTTACAGGACAAACAGCAAGACATTTCATACAGGAAATGCACTTGTCGCTATCGGTGGTTTTGGGATTGTCAAAATCAATAGCACTTCCCGGGCAACTCTTTGCACAGATACCGCAAAACATACACGCATCGCCGGTTTCAGGCGTAGGCCCTGATTTTCCGCGCTCTTTATATGTATTATGATTCCCCGGAATAACAGCATGTATTTCGTAATCTTTGCTATCAAGTTTTTCTTTAATCTGCTTTGCAAAACCTTTAAGCACTTTTTCATCATCGCTATCAGGTCTGCCTTTGGCAAACTGTCTGGCTATGGAATGTTCCGCAATTGCACTTACCGCTGCGACAACGCAAAAACCTGCTTTTTCAGTTTCATCCCGAAGTTCTGTTAAGGTGTCCTCGTATTCTCTGTTGCCGTAAATACAAACGATAATCGCTTTTGCCCCGTTGCCGGAAAACTTTCTTATTCTTTCTGTATTGAGCTTAGGCACTCTTCCTCCAAAGGAGGGAACAGCAATAATGCATGTGTCTTCATTGGTTAGTACAGGAATTTTAATATCAACCTCCGGAGTGCAGAGCTCAATATTTGTCCATTTGCAGAAAATTTTCTTTGCCAAAATGTCGGAAACTTTCTTTGTTCCGCCCGTAGGACTGAATGTGATATTATAATTTGCCATTGTGTACCTCTTGTGTATTGGATAAACCTATAAATAGAATTTCCGTAAATTCTTATTTATCCATCATTCTTTGTGTCCGTGACAGTTTCCTCCGCAACCGTGTTCGCCGCATGAGTGGCCTTTGCCGTGCTCATGGTCGTGGTGGTCGCATTTTGCATTTGGATCATATTGGAGGGTGTTTTTAAGGTAAGCTTCAACTGCGGTGTCTGCTTTTCCCTGAACTCCGGCAAACAACTTGATTCCAGCTTCTGCCAGTGCTATTTGTGCACCTCCGCCAATACCTCCACAGATAAGTACATCAATGTCAAGCGCGGAGAGCATACCGGCAAGCGCTCCGTGCCCACTGCCATTTGTATCTATTGCTTCAGAAGAAAGTATCTTACCGTTTTCGGTTTCATATACTTTAAACTGTTTTGTGTGCCCAAAGTGTCCAAAAATTTCTCCGTTTTCGTAAGTTACTGCAATTTTCATAGTATTTTATCTCCTTTTTTATTTGATATCTTTTAATGCTTTTTTAAATTGGAATGTAAACAGTATTGCTGTAAATGTAACAGCAATAATATCTGCAACAGGCTCCGCCATATATACCGCCTTTGTTTTGTCTGCCATAAGGTTTGGCATAATGTAAATAAGCGGAAGGAGTAATACGAATTTACGCACAACTGCAACAACAATGGAGTTTACCGCTTTGCCAAGTGATGTAAATGTCATTTGGCAGGCGATCTGAATTCCAAAGAGCCCAAGGCCGCCAAGATAAATTCTTAGCATCGGTGCTGCAAATTGTGCAAGGGATGCGTCTGATGTGAATATCTTAACAAAAAATTCGGGTGCTATCATAACCGCCGCCCATAGTGCGATGGAATATGTTAAACAAGTGATTAAAAGCAATCGAAAGGTTTTCTTAACTCTGTCCGCTTTTTTAGCACCAAAATTGTAGCTTGTAATCGGTTGAGCGCCTTGTGCAAATCCCTGTAAGGGTAACATTGCAAACTGCATAACGCTTGTCATAATGGTCATGGCACCAACTGCAATATCTCCACCATAATCAAGCAACGAAGAATTAAAGCAAACGGAAATTACACTTTCGCTTGACTGCATAACAAATGCCGCTGTGCCAAGTAAGATACAAGGCAAAATTACAACTGCCCGAAGTTTTAAGTTTTCTTTCTTTATTTTGAGTCGTGTCTTTTTGCCACAAAGAAAAGAGATAATCCATACGCAGGAAAGCATTTGCGAAATGATTGTGGCAAGTGCTGCACCCTTTACACCCATATCAAAGACAAAAATGAATATGGGATCAAGCACAAAATTGCTCACCGCACCGATAATGATTGAAACCATAGAAATGGTAGTAAAACCTTGTGCCGTGATGAATGTATTCATGCCCAAGGTCATCTGCACAAACAGGGTGCCGATGGCGTAAATGCTCATATAATCGGTTGCATAGCCGATCGTGTTTTCGCTGGCGCCAAAGGCAAGGAGCAAGTCCTTATTCCAAATAAGCAAAACTACAGTCAGGATGATTGATACAACAATCTGTAAACTAAAGCAGTTGCCAAGTGTTTTTTCGGCAAACTCATTATCTTTTTCGCCCATAAAGATAGATGCCCTTGGTGCACCGCCTGCACTGACCAATGCAGCAAAAGCCGAAACAAGCATGATAATCGGCATACAAACACCAACGCCCGTTAGCGCCAAACTGCCGTCGCCGGGCATATGACCTATGTATATGCGGTCAACTATATTGTAAAGCATATTGATAAGCTGCGCCACAATCGTCGGAATCGACAGTTTGAACAAAAGCTTACCGATAGGCTCTGTTGCTAAAAATTCCTTGTTGTCATTCATTTAATAAACCACCTTATAAATACTGTATAATCTTGATGCCAACGTTTTTTGTAATAGTTCATTCAAAAAATTAAAATCTTCTTTAAAACATTATTTTACATTTACATTTTTCGTGCTGACTATTCATATTGTTACACGAATTAACTTCAAAAATCATTTCTTCATTTATGTATCCGGCATTAAGTTCTGTCAAATACCCATTTGCCCAGTTGTTAGTTTGTCTTTTATCAAACCAATGCAACCATTCACATTCATTTTCATAAATAACTCCGAAATAATATTGGCAATCATAGTTCAGATTTTTTATATATTCTTTAATCTTGGGCATATCAGTTTTTATATAATTTGAAATTGTATCAGAATTACCTCCCGCATACTTTAACTCAATAATCGCCACAACATCTTCAACACAATCTTTGAGATGATTAACATCTTTTGTAAAGTCCATTTCAATAATTGCAAGGTCAGCACGATATTTTAAGTCTTTAAAATAGAACTCCGGATACAAGTAAAGATTGTTTTCCTTTAAAACAGTCTCTAATCTATTTCTCAAATGATGATACAAGGAACATTGTAAACTTGCTTCTCTGATTAAATTTCCAACTCCGTATTCGTGGCAGATTTCATTCAACCAAACTTCCTTAATTACCTTGTCAATTTTTTCTTTTGCATCTGCCATATCAATTTCTTTTAATCTTTTCAGCCATTTGCTGAAATAACCATCTTGAAGATAGTGTATAAGTGTACCTTCTACGAATCTATCGGATCTTACTACCTTCATCATCATACACAAAACTATTTGTGCATCAACATTATCTATGTCACATTCTTGAATGCCTTTAGCATCTTTGATGCCTCTTTTGTCAAGTACATCTTGATAGTTATGCATATCATATTGACTATTCTTTTTGGCGAAATCATGCAACTCGTGAATAAACTCCATAACTGTTTCGGTGTAAGAAACATAAGGAATAGTAATAACGCCATCTTTTTCTTCTCCGCTTTGCCACTCTCCAAAAGAGTCGTTTTCTAATAATTTTATATATTTTGTTAATGATTGAAAACTCATATCCTATTTTCTCCTTTCGCCAAAATCGACAATCTTACTATTTTCGTATATAATTCATCCAGACAACATCATCGTATTGCTTGATTTCTTTTAATTTAAATTCCGATAAATTGCTATCCATAAATAGCGGTTTATCCTCAGCATAAGCAACAATGGGTGCAACAACAAGACTAAGCTCGTCAATCGCATCTGCTCGCTGAAAATAACCGTTCACAATGCTTCCGCCTTCTAAAAGAATAGAATTTATACCTATAAGGTTTTTAAGCTTTTCAAGAGCAATTTTAACATCAATTTCGGTTTTTCCTGCAAAGATATAAGGGATACCCGTATTTTGCAGGTATGCAAGATATCGTCCATCAACCATTTCTGTCAAAATTTCAATTATCTGTGCATCTCCATATCCGGGATCTTCGTCGATTATTTTATTACTTTTCCATCCAAGCTTACCTTTGGGATCGAAGCTTACTGCATAGAATCCCGATAAATTGTCCGGAATAAAATCATTCTTATTCTCTATTGGCTCATATTTCGTCAAATCAGGATACCAGCCGCCGGTAAAGCTGGTTTCCATAGTTACACGTCCGCAAATAAAACCGCTTGCGTTGTTTTTAACGTAATTACGATTTAGTTGATAATAAATATCGCAGGCTTGTTCACACTTTGAGAGCGACAAAAAATCCCCTGTAACTTTACCATCGATAGATGTTACCATATGACAAATAATATAAGGTCTGTCCATTTTATCACCTTTAGCATAAATTTTGGTTTTTGGAATAAGGGCCATGCCAAGGCATAGCCCCCTCAATTGGTTTTCAGAATAGTTGTCCCGGAAGTTTCGGCTTTTCATTTTGGCTGAAACTCTTTGTCAAAATTTTCGACCTCGTTTTCGTCCACAAAATACACTTAAAAAATATATAATCAAGCCTTACGGCAAGATTTCGTGTTTAGTGTAAAAAAGTTGTCGGTGCGATTAGTTGGTTTTTGAATTGTTGCTTTTTTGTACATCTTCCAACAGCTTTTTATACGGTGCAATCATCCCTTCGTTCATGGCGTTGCCCATTTTAGAAAGGATCTTCGGATTTGAAAGCATTGCGCCGACAAAGTACATTTTTATAGAAGTCAGGAACTTTTTCTGCGGAAAATCGTAAATGCCCTGCTTTTTGTAAAACTTGTGATCGGCACGCATCATTCCCCGCATCTGATAAATGAGGTCGCGGAATATTTTCATTCCGCCCACACCATAAAAATTCCGAGGTGCGGTGTGATTTGTTTCCAGCGCAAATTCAAGGCACTTTGCAAGGTTGTCAATGCTTTCGTCTGTGCGGAATTCATCTGTTGCCACAGCGGATAAAAAATTTCCTCCGGTTTCGCAGCGTGCCTCTATTACTGTTTTCAGGTTGTTTTCGCTGCTGTATGCACCGGAAATTATGTATCCCACGGGCATGCCCACAGTGACTGTTCTGTGGCCGTTGCAGAAATTTCGGTCATCATACATTTTAAAACGCGCGCCCATGGAATGATCTGTAACTGTGAAAGCATATACAATGGCATCTGCCTTCTGAATATTTTCACGCAGGAAAGAGTCAAATCCGTCTTTGTAAACGCATTTTTCGCTTACGGCGCATCTGAAACATCCAAGACAGCCTCCGTCAAAGGGGTATTCGGTAATATTTACGATTCTTGTATTATAGCTGAACACATTTTCAAAACGCTTTATCATTGCATGGAGATTGGAATTTTCATCGGCGCAATCCGTGATTATAACGATGTCTTTATCGACTTTTGCTGCGTTTTGGCGACATTGAATCGTTGCCGGAACAGGGGAGTATGTGCTTTTTGTGCCTGATGGATGTGTATATATGTTTTCTTTGACAGACCATAAAAATCTGTCAAAGAATTTTTCCGCATCTTTTCTGCCTTGCTCGCATAACAGATCGTCCATATCTGCAGAAAGACCGCGGACGTAACACATTCCCATATCCAAGGCATTTTCTTCTATGTATTTGTGCGCCGTAACATCGTAAAAGTGCTTGGATGTGGAAATCTGCGTGACAAATTTACCGCCAAGATCAACATCGTTTTGTTTTATCAGCTCTATAAACCGGTGAAGCTGTGACGGAGCAAGAAAAGTATATACGGGATATGAAAAAATAATTGCATCGGAGTTTTCAAGAGTGTTTTTTGCAGATGCAAAATTCTTTTCCAGTGATTTTATTGTCTGACCTGCATGGATGATTGCGAACTCGTGCTGAGGGTATTTGCATGCAAGATAGTTTACTGTTTGGAGTGTTATGCTGTATTTGCCTTTAGGGCTTCCGTTTACTACTGTGATTTTCATTTTTATATCCTTAAATTGAATAATGTATCTGTATAAATTATATCAGTTTGTTCTGTGTGTGTCAACGTTATTTGTGCGTATAAAAGAAACACACCCGAAAAAATTTAAACATTTCGGGTGTGGGGTGTTTATTTAGCTTCAAACATATCTGCAAGCTTTTTTGCCGATGCAGCCAGGTCTTTGATACCGTCAAAAATATTGTCGGCGTTAAAGGCTTTAAGATAACTGTCCGCTTCAAGGGTAAAGTAACCGCTGTAGTTTATATCCTTAAGAGCTTTTATCGTGGCATCAAAATCAATGTCCATGGAGAAGGGAATCTGATGGCTGTCGTGCAGCTTGTCATTATCGTGAATATGAAGTGCCTGAAGCCTGCTGCCAAGTGCGTGTATCATTTCCGCGGCAGATGTTTGTGAGCCTTTCATTTCGGCATGACCGATGTCAAGACATGCCACAAGGTAATCGTCATTCAAAACGTCAATATGCTTGCAAAAGCTTTCGGGAGTAGCGCATGCTGCAAAGCATGAATGTCCCTTTTCGTCGTCCCAGTTCCACATGTTTTCGGTGGCAATTTTCACTCCGCATCCTTTGGCAAAGGGCAAAAGCTCGCCGTACATTTCGGCATTTTCTTCCGGGCTTTTGTTGTTATCGGGGTGAATTATGCATATTTGTCCACCTGCTTCGGCGGTACATTCAATTGCACGCTTGAGGTAAGAACGAATCTCAGGGCAACTTGTGGGGAAGGGGGCGTGCGATTGATTGCAAGTTATGCCGTTGTCAAGTCCTGTTTGCTTTAATCTTCTTGCAAAAGCAAGGTAATTGCTGCCAGCAAGCGGATGTGAATTATCCAAAAGTGTTTTTTTGCTCCAATCGTATTTGCACATTGCAAACATGGAAAAATCCCATGCATCAAAGCCTGCTTTTGCATAAAGTTCTATGGCTTTTTCTTCGCCTATGATTTTTGCGGCAGAATTTATTTCGGTTGATATTTTCATGGTGTATACCTCGTAAAGTGATCGGATTTATATTATTATATCACGTTACGCTTTTGTTTTCAATACGTTTTACACCTTTAAAAAAGCTTTCTGCCTTCTTTGGTAACATAACCGATAAATTCATCGTGGCCACTTCTGCCGTTGTACCACAGCATCCATATATTTTTCTCTTCGTTCCATAAAAAAGACGGTTTGTAGCACGCATCTGCATCCCAACTGCCTTTTTCGGGTACAACGATGGGGTTGAGAGAGCTTTTTTGCCAGCCGAAAATGCCGTTGTCTGAACGTGCCATGCATATCTGAGCTTTGTCTATGTTTTCGTAACCTATGTAAAACATAACATAACCCATATCATCGGTTTTTATAACCTGACATCCGCCTATGCGATCCTGCTCGTAAAGGTTTTCTTTATCTGCGGTGAAAATTGGGTTTATTCTTGATTTTTTCCAGCGTATACCGTCGCTGCTTTCTGCGTAACACAGAACATTGGGTTCATATGTTTCTCCTGCGGCATACCACATCTTGTAAGTGTCATTATCGTAAATAACGCAGGGGTTCAT
The DNA here is from genome assembly GCA_045532495.1 of Eubacteriales bacterium. Lineage (GTDB taxonomy): Bacteria > Bacillota > Clostridia > Oscillospirales > CAG-382 > UMGS1052. Next base: position 8,988 of record JAZSGA010000031.1, read on the forward strand.
AACAGACGGACCTTCGTGGGGATATTCGCTGATAATTATGGGTTCGGAAAAGGGACGTACAAAGTTTATTCCATCTGTACTTACGGCGTAGCCGATAAAGCTGTGACCGCGCGCCTGTCCGGTGTACCACATTTTGTACATTCTGTCATTTTCCCGTAGAACACAGTTTCGGTTTATGTTGTCTTCCCATCCGCTTTGAGTGTTGGTTTTGAGCGTTATCTGAGGATATTCCCAGTTTATTCCGTCGTCGCTGAAAGTAACTGCAAGAGCTTTTTTTGCCCTCCAGGAAAAATCCATGCGGTATCTGCCGTCTTCGCGCGTTACATATACATCAAAACATGTGCCCAGTTCCTTGCTTCCAAGCACAGGGTTGTTTGGATACTTTATAAACTTATTCATGTCAGTTCTCCTTAAGTTCAATTTCAAAAAACGTAAGTGTTTTTGATTTTGCGGCAACTTTGCCATTAAAAAATACAGTAATACCTTTTCCGCAGTTGTATCTGGTGCCGTTTTTGTCCCATACAACAGTCAGACTGTTTTTGCCAATTAAAACATTTTCAAGGCAAAGGTAATCAAGGTTGTCGTTGGTGAA
>JAZSGA010000189.1:0-28564 GCA_045532495.1 Eubacteriales bacterium
GTAATAAGTTTCATGGTGCATCACCTCTCGTATAGTATTATGCCACAAATTCTTACCATTTTCAATATATTTTCAATATTGGTAAATAGAAATTTACAAATTGGTCATTTCCATATTTCTACAGGAATCAACACTGATGTATGAAATTTGATATATCCAACTCTGAAGAGTCTTCACAGGACAGAAAATAAGCTATTTTCACCCCCTAACCGCACAAAAACAAACAATGCCGTGGCTTTTTTCATGTTCCCGATTGCCATACAACTCATATTCCCCTAACGGAAAAACTTCGTTTTTCTAAAACTGCTTTTTTCTAAAACTATGTTTTTCGAAAATAAAAAAAGCGGAGCGTTCACACCGGAACACTCCGCATATTCTTTAGATATCAGCCCTGAAAGGCTTTTTTTACCCTTTCGAAAAAGGATGTACGTTTTGCGCTGTTTTTGGACTCAAGAGTTTCATCAAACTGACGCAAAAGCTCTTTTTGTTTTTGCGAAAGGTTTTTGGGCACTTCCACGGAAACGGTGAAGGTGAGGTTGCCTCTGCCCTTGCCGTTGAGGAACTGTATGCCCTTGTTTTTGATTGTAAACGCCGTGCCGGTCTGCGTACCCTCGGCAATTTCGTATTCGTAATCGCCTTCAAGGGTGGGCACGTGGATAACTCCGCCCAATGCCGCTTCCGCATAGGATATGGGCACTTCGCAGTAAATATCGTATCCGTCACGCTCAAACAGCTCGTGATCCCTTACCGAAACCGTTATAAACAGATCGCCGTAAGGTCCGCCGTTGCGGCCCGAGTTGCCGTAGCCTGCACGCTTTATTGTCTGACCGCCGTTTATACCTGCAGGAATATTTACATCGGCTTTCATGCTCTTTTTAACAAGCCCCGATCCGCCACATTCCTTACAGGGGGTTTTTATAACTGTGCCCTTGCCGCCGCAGGCGTTGCAGGCACGGGATTGCTGCATAACACCAAAAGGTGTACGGGTTTGCACACGCACCTGGCCCGAACCGTTACAGTTGGAGCAGGTTTCGGGGGATGTGCCCTTTTCCGCACCGCTGCCGCCGCAACATTCGCACTTTTCAATGCGTGAGTAGGATATGGACTTTTTACAGCCAAAAGCCGCTTCCTCAAAGCTTATGGTAACACGTACTTCGCAGTCCGACCCGCGTGATGGTGCGTTACGTCTTGAGGCGCCCGATGCCTGACCGCCGAAAAAGCTGGAGAAAATATCCCCCATATCACCGAATCCGCCGAAATCTCCGAACCCGCCAAAGCCGCCGAATCCGCTGCCGCCGCCGTAGTTGGGATCAACTCCTGCGTGGCCGTACTGATCGTAGCGAGCTTTTTTATCGCTGTCCGAAAGCACCTCGTAGGCTTCGTTAACTTCTTTAAAGTTTTTTTCAGCCTCGGCATCGCCGGGGTTCAGGTCGGGGTGATATTTTTTTGCAAGCTTGCGGAAGGCTTTTTTTATCTCTTCATCGCTTGCACCCTTCTGAACGCCCAGCACCTCGTAATAATCTCTTTTATCTGCCATAGTTATCAGTTCTTATCTTCAAAATCTGCGTTGATGGTGCCGTCATCGTTTTGTGCACCGCTTGCGCCCATATCGCCCTGCTGAGCCTGAGCCTGCTGATAAAGCTTTTCGCTGATGGCATAGAAAGCCTTGTTGAGCTCTTCAATGCCTGCCTTGATTTCTTCGGTGTTGCCGCCTGCAAGCTTTGTTTTGAGGCTTTCCTTGGCTGCGTTGATGGGAGCCTTTTCTTCTTCGGTCACCTTATCGCCAAGTTCTGCAAGAGTTTTGTCGCACTGGAAAATAAGAGCTTCTGCCTGATTCTTTGTATCAACGGCTTCCTTCTGCTTTTTATCTTCTTCTGCGAATTTTTCGGCATCCTTAACAGCCTTTTCTATATCTTCCTTGGACATGTTGGTGGAGGAAGTGATGGTGATGTGCTGTTCCTTGCCTGTGCCCTTATCCTGAGCGGTAACGTTAACAATACCGTTGGCATCAATATCAAAGGTTACTTCGATCTGCGGAACTCCTCTGGGAGCTGCAGGGATACCATCGAGGATAAATCTGCCCAGCGTTGTGTTGCCTGCCGCCATTTCACGTTCACCCTGGAGAATGTGAATTTCAACGGATGTCTGGTTGTCGGCTGCGGTGGAGTATATCTGACTCTTTTTAACGGGAATTGTGGTGTTGCGTTCAATAAGTTTGTTAAACACGCCGCCCAATGTTTCAAGACCAAGGGAAAGGGGTGTAACGTCAAGAAGAATAACGCCCTTTACATCCTGGCTGAGCACACCGCCCTGAACAGCGGCACCAAGAGCTACACATTCATCGGGGTTGATGCCCTTGAAGGGTTCCTTGCCGATAAAGTTTTTAACAGCTTCCTGAACAGCGGGGATTCTTGAAGAACCGCCAACCAGCAGAACTTTGGAAATCTGCGAGGGATTAAGACCTGCATCGGAAAGAGCCTGCTTTGTGGGCACCATGGTTTTCTGAACAAGGTCTGCGGTAAGCTCGTCAAACTTTGCACGGGTAAGAGTCATGTCAAAGTGCTTGGGGCCTGTGGCATCCGCTGTGATAAAGGGAAGGTTAATGTTGGTGCTGGTCATGCCGGAAAGCTCGATCTTTGCTTTTTCGGCAGCTTCTTTTAATCTCTGGAGCGACATTTTGTCAAGACGGAGATCGATGCCGTTTTCTGCCTTAAAGGTATCTGCCATGTAGTTCATGATCTTGTCGTCAAAATCATCGCCGCCCAGGCGGTTGTTACCTGCTGTGGCAAGAACTTCAATAACGCCGTCGCCTATTTCAAGGATGGAAACGTCAAAAGTACCGCCGCCCAGGTCAAATACCATTATTTTCTGTTCTTCTTCTTTGTCCATGCCGTAAGCAAGAGCTGCGGCTGTGGGCTCGTTGATGATACGCTTAACTTCAAGGCCTGCAATTTTACCTGCATCCTTGGTGGCCTGACGCTGAGCATCTGTAAAGTAAGCGGGAACGGTGATAACCGCTTCGGTTACTGTGGTTCCCAGGTAGCTTTCGGCATCTGCCTTGAGCTTTTGAAGCACCATGGCGGAAATTTCCTGGGGGGTGTAGTTTTTGCCGTCAATCTCCACACGTCTGTCGGTGCCCATATCTCTTTTGATGGAGCTTATTGTTCTGTCGGGGTTTGTAATAGCCTGACGCTTTGCAACCTGACCCACCATTCTTTCGCCGCTCTTGGAAAAAGCAACAACGGAAGGAGTTGTTCTTGCGCCTTCTGCGTTGGCAATAACAACGGGTTCGCCGCCTTCAAAAACCGCCACGCAAGAGTTTGTTGTACCAAGGTCAATGCCTATGATTTTTCCCATAATTGTATCCTCCTGATATATAGTAAAAATTTATTCAACTGTGTTTACGGTGCAAAGCTCAGTTTGCAACCTTTACCATGGAATAGCGTATAATTTTGTCGCCGATGCGGTAGCCTTTTTGGAACACCTCGGTGATTTCGTTTTCGCCCTTTTCGGGATTATCTTCCTTCATAACGGCGTTGTGCACGTTGGGATCGAACTGCTCGCCAAGGGCAGGAATTTCGGAAACGCCCAGCTTTTCGAAAATATCGTTGAAGGAGCGCAGAACCATTTCAACGCCCTGACGTATTGCGGAATCGCCCTCGGTTTCGGTGCTGCAGCCTGCGGCACGCTCAAGATTATCCAGCACAGGCAAAAACTTTTCCACAACCTCTGCCGTGGTGTCGCTGTAAATGGCGGATTTTTCCGATGCGGTGCGCTTGCGGAAGTTTTCGTATTCCGCCATAAGGCGCAGGTGCATATCCTTTTGTTCGGAAAGCTCTGCTTTAAGCTTGTCGTTTTCTTCAAGATATTCTGCCAGCAGTTTTTTTGCGGCATCGTCGTTTTTCTTTTTCTTTTTTGCCGCTTCCGGCTTTTCTGCCTCGGGTTCCTTTTTATCGGTTGCCTGTTCGGGAGCGGTGTTTTCGTTTTTGTTACTCATTTATGTCCTCCGGGTTGTGGTTGTGATCAATGGTTTGTTCTATGTTTTGCGCCAACTGACGCAAAGCCGAAACCGCCTTGCGGTAATCCATTCGCTTGGGGCCCAGTATTCCTATTACCGATTGGGTGTTGCCCGTGGGTACGGTGCACAGCACCATGCCCGTATCGGCAAAGGCGGAGCCTGCGGATTCATCGCCGATGTAAATTTTCATTCCGCTGCCTGCCTCAAGCGGCACAAGGCCTGCATCCCTGCCGTCGGCATCGGGGCTGCTTAAAAGGTGTTTGATGTAGCCTTTTTTCTTATCAAAGACATCCATAAGGGATTTAAGCTTTTCCACATCGGAAAATTCCGGGTATGCAAGCAGATTGGAAAGACCGTTGATCTTTACGCTGCCGTCGCCTTCGGATTCGAAACAGCTGAAAGCGATGCGGATTAGCGGATTTATAAGCGGCGCAAGCCTGCCTGCCTCGGATTCCATCTTCATTATGAGAGGCATGGTTACCGAGCCGAGATCCACACCCGTAAGGTTGTCGTTAAGAACACGCCTTAAGGTTTTAAGGGCTTCGTCGTTGATAAAATATTCGGTTTTTACATGCTCGCTGCGTACCTGCTTTGTGCCGGATATCATAACAAGCAAAAAGCTGGTTTCGTCAATATAAACGGTGTCAAACCTTGAAACTGTGTCGGCGTTTTGCTCACGGGTGAACGAAAGTGTTACGCATTGGGTAAGATCTGACATCACTTTGCCTGCCTGAGTGATAATTTTATCAAGCTCGGCGGCTTTAAAGTGCATAAGCTCGTTTATAACGTTGAGCTCCTCCATGGTAAGGCGGTAGTTTTCCATAAGCTGGTCTACGTAAAGGCGGTAGGCACTGCTGGAGGGAACTCTGCCTGCGGAGGTGTGCGGCTTATCGAGATAGCCCATGTTTTCAAGCTCGGACATCTCATTGCGGATGGTTGCCGGCGAAAGCGAAATGTTGCCGTAGGAGGTTAAAAACTTGGAACCTACCGGTTCGCCGGAATCGATATAAGCATCCACAATGGATTTTAAAATCTGTTTTTTTCTGGCGCTGAGCTCCATGTTTTGCGGTCCTCCGATTTTTGAAATTTTAGCACTTAGCAAGCGCGAGTGCTAACAATGATAATTTTACCATTATTTTAAGATTTGTCAATAGTCTGCGCCCAATTGTTTTGTTAATATTGTGTGAATTCTTTTTTCTGCCGCTCCAAACCCCAAAAAATATGCCGTATAAGGGCAAAAAATGCGGTGTGGGCAAAATTTACACGCCGCTGTTATATTGACAAAAACCGTTTTGTCTACTATAATTAATATGGATTGGTTTCTTGAAAACTGTTTATATTAATTAAGGAAGGAGCTTTTTTACCGTGAAAAAAACCGCAGCAAGATATATAAGCGCTTTGCTTTGTGCCGCACTGCTTTACACATCGCCGTTTTTTGCCTACGGCAACACCGAGGATAACGACGGTTGGGTGCTTGAATACGAAAACATGCAGGATTCATCCACGCCCAAATATACCGTGCCCACCATGTTTAAAAACGATACCCCCTTTGGCAATGACAGACGTTTTCCGCTGGTTGTGCAGGATAACGTTCACTACGTGCCCGTGGAAATGTTTTCGGGGCTTTCCGAAATAAAGCTTCATACTGATTACTCATATTCCTACTTCTATATAACCAACGAAGAGGGCAACAGATACATTTCCTTCGACGCCGATAATGACCTTGCCACCAGCCACCAGTACGATTTTTATGATCTGGAAACCAAGGTGTTCAACCAAACACGCTATGTGCCTGCCGACCACGTTGCCGAGGTGCTGGGCATTGGCATGGAAATATACGAAAACCCCGAAGACGGTGTTTATGCTCTGCGTTTTACCGACGGCAAAGAGGATCTGGAGTTTGACGATCTTGTAAAAATGTACAGCCCCATCAAAAAGGATTCCGAAACCGCACAGCAGCCAACCCAACCCCAGCCGCCCGCACAAACGCAGACACCCGTAACTCCGCCTCCTGCTCAAAACCCGGTGCAGCCCCCCGCAACCACGCAGCAGCCCACGGAAAACATTTACCAAAATCTTCCTCCGATACAGCCCTCCACAGAGCAGCCCGATGAGGATAAAACCGAAAATCAGCCACAGCTGCCTGATATTTCCGCACGGAGCATTTTCCTTTCCGTAAATCTGACATCCTTTTCAAGTCTTTCGGACATCCTGCGTACGCTGGAGCGTTCCGATGTAAGCTGTGCGTTTTTTGTGCGCCCGGCAGATATACTCACCCACACCGACGAAATACGTCAGATAATCGCATACGGTCAGCAAATAGGCTTTTTGCTTGACGGAAAATCCCCCTACACCGATTACGACGAGGCAAGGGAAAACCTGCGCCTTGTGGCAAAGCGCACCACCCGATTTGTTCGCTTTGATACCGGCAGCAAGGGTGCTTCCATGAGCGATGAGGAATACGCAGACTTTGTTGTGGGCAACGGACTTTGTGTGTGGGATACCGATATTTTTGCGGCAGATTCCGCAACCATGTATGCGGAAATATACAACAGCCTTTACAACCACGGTACACGCCATGTGGACATTACCGTAACCCCGGGCAAAAACACCGCATCGGCGCTCAGATCGCTTTCAAACCTTGTAAAGAGCAAAAAACAGCTTGAGCTTTTAACCTGCAACGAAACCGCAGTACCTGCGGCACACCGTAAGATAAGCTGAAAGAAAGGCAACTTTTGATGAGTACAGATATAAAAAAGAAGATCCTTATTGTTGAGGACGAAAAACCCATTTCCGAAATTCTTGAATACACCATGCTGCGTGAAGGCTATGATGCCGTTTGCAGCTTTGACGGTGCCGAGGCTTTGCAGCTTGCACTGGACGGAAATTTTGACCTTATTCTTCTGGACGTTATGCTGCCCGGACTTGACGGATTTGAAGTGTGCCGCCGTGTGCGTGAAAAGCTGGATACCCCCATTATAATGCTTACCGCCCGCGAGGAGGAAGCCGATAAGGTTATGGGGCTTGAGCTTGGCGCCGACGATTATATGACAAAGCCTTTCAGCCATGCCGAGCTTGTATCACGCATCAAGGCAAACATCCGCCGCTACCACGGCGAAACCCGCGCTTTGCCCACGGGTGCTCCCGTTTCGGAAAACGTAATAGTTATAGGCGATATCCGCATCGATACCAAAAAATACAGCGTAAGCAAAAACGGACGTGATATTTCGCTTTCCAAAAAAGAATACGATCTTCTTGAATTTTTCGCAAAAAACCGCGGCACCGTTTTTCAGCGTGAAGAAATTATGGAAAAGGTGTGGGGCTACGACGGATTTTACGGCGATTTGCGCACCGTTGATGTTACCTTGAGCCGCATACGCAAAAAAATAGAACAAAATCCTGCCGAACCCGAATATATCCAGAACAAGCGCGGTGTTGGCTATTACATGTCATAAGGGAGATCCGCCATGTTCAGAAGCCTGAATGTAAAGCTTGTGCTTATATTCATTGTATTTATAATTTCGGTAATGGCAGTGGTGGGCGTTTTTTTGCTTGACCGTGTAAGCGTTTTTTATGCCGACGATTTTCTTGATCAAATGGACAACGCCTTTTCCGACCGTTTTGTGGAACAGCTTTCCAGCTGCCTATCGCAGGAAAATTCCGTGGATGCCCAAAGGGACATTATCGCCGCTTATTCCGGCAGCTTCAGCTTTGACGGCTACCGCCATTTTTACATACTCGATATGTCCGGCAACGTGCTTACAAGCTCTTCCGATGCCCAAAGCGTTGTAAAAACACGCAACCTCCTTGCCGCCATGAACGGCAAAATAGGCGAAAACCGCGTTACCGGCTCGGATTATTTTGATTACGCGCGTTATATTACCGACGGCGAAAACGAATGTATTGTTTACATACACGATAACCTCACCCGAATGAAATCGCTGGTGTGGGTGCTGTTTTCCATAATCCTGCAGGCGCTGTTTATAGGCCTTGCCATTGCGCTGGTGCTGTGCTTTTTCCTTACCCGTGCCATAACAGCGCCCATACAAAAGCTTACGGCAGGTGCAAAAACCATTGCATCGGGAAAATATTCCTACCGTATCGAAACCCGTTCCAATGACGAAATAGGCGAGCTTACCCACAACTTCAACAAGATGGCGCAAAAGATCGAAAACGCCATGGGCCAAATATCCGGCGAGCGAGAAAAGCTTAAAACCATCTTCGGTCACCTTGAAGACGGTGTTGCCGCCTTTGACGAAAACGGCAAGGTTTTGCACATCAATCCCACGGCATGCAAATTTTTGGGTATTGACGAAGACCGTGAGCCCGATTTTGACGATTATACAAGGCTTCTGGGTATGCCCGAAATAACATCCTCCATACTCGGAAACTCCATGACCATTAATATTTCCGAATATTGCATAAAGCAGCCCGGCGGCAGAGATATTATAACCGACGTAAACTTTAACGTGTTTACCTACGACAACACAAAAACCGGTTACCTTATAGTTATTCAGGATATAACAGGACGTGCTTTGCTTGAAAAAAGCCGCCGTGAGTTTATTGCCAACGTATCCCACGAGCTGCGCACACCCCTTACAAGTATAAAGGGCGCCACGGAGATCATTCTTGACGATGCCGAAATGCCCGAACCCATGCGCAAGCGCTTCCTTTCCATAGTTATGAACGAAGCCGACCGAATGACACGTATTGTTAAGGACCTTTTGGTGCTTTCAAGGCTTGAAAACCGACGCATGTCTTGGAAAAAATCCCGTTTTGGGCTTTACGATACCCTGGCACAGCTTTGCGATGCCCTGCAAACCGAGGCAGGCGAGCATCATCATATTCTTGAATTTTCTGCCGATGCAGACCGCCCCTGCCCCATCTCGGCGGATAAGGAGCGCATTGAGCAGGTTATAACAAACATTGTGGGCAACGCCATAAAATATACCCCCAACGGCGGTAAAATAAACGTAGAGCTTGCCGAAATAAACGACGAAAAATATTCCTACCAAATAACCGTTACCGACAACGGTATCGGTATCCCCGAAGAAAACGTGCCCCATCTGTTTGAGCGTTTTTACCGCGTGGACAAGGCACGAAACTCCGATGTGGGCGGCACGGGACTTGGTCTTTCCATAGCCAAGGAAATTGTTGATGCCCACCACGGCAGCATAAGCATCGAAAGCCGCAAAGGCGAGGGCACAAAAGTTACCATTTTACTGCCCATTGAAACCGCTGTATGCGAGGAAGATTGAGTTTTTTTAAGCAACAGTTGCAAAAAGCGGTCAACTTTGATCCAAAGCGCCGCTGCCGTTGACAACACTGCCCGTTTGTTGGTATAATTTATTAAGCAATGAGGTGAACACCATTTCATATTCATACGAAGTCAGAAAAAAGGTAAAAGAAGCCTTTGACGAAAAACGCAAGATCGCCTTCCGTGAAGCAGAGATACGCCGTGACGAGGTCCATTTGCGTGCCCCCGGAGTTAAGGAAATAGACAAAGCTCTTTCGCAAACAGGATTGCGTGTTTATGCCGAAGCGCTCAACAAGGGCTCGGAAATACCGCTGGAACAGCGCATTGCCGTGCTTCAGGAGGAAAACGCCGAGCTTCAGCGTGCAAGGGCTGATCTTATGCGTGATGCAGGTTATCCTGCGGATTATACAAAAGTAAAGTTTGAGTGCGAAAAGTGCTCGGATACGGGTTATGTGGATCTTTGCGCCTGCGAATGTTTTATAGCCGCTCTGCGCCGCGAATCCTACAACAGCTCGGGGCTTGGTGCAATGCTCACCGATCAGAGCTTTGAAAATTTCAATCTTTTGCTTTATCCCGATTCTGCCATGGAGCAGATGAAATACGTTTATGACAGCGTTAAAAGCTTTGCCGAAAATTTCGGCAAGGAAGGCTATACCGAAAAAAATCTGGTGTTCTTCGGCAATACGGGCCTGGGCAAAACTCACCTTTCCACAGCTTTGGCAAAACGCCTTATCGACCGTGGATTTTATGTGGTTTATGACAGCGTGCAAACTATTATGCACACCTTTGAGCGTGAAAAATTCTCACGCATTGGCGATGCTGTTTCCACCGACAAGTATTTCGATTGCGACTTTTTGCTTATAGATGACCTGGGATCGGAATTTATGAACTCCTTTTCCACCTCCGTGCTTTATAACCTGCTAAATACCCGTATAAATTCCGATAAGGGCACGCTTATAAGCACCAATCTTAAGATCGAAAACCTGCGCAAAACCTATGACGAGCGCATTGTTTCACGCATTGTGGGCGAGTTCCGCGCCATGATGTTCAACGGAAACGATATCCGCCTTGCCACAAGGCAAAAAAAAGGCTCTCTTTCGTAAATCCCGTGTTTTTGGACGGCAAAAAACTCATCTTTTGAGAAAGCTAAAAACGCATAAAACAAAAAATCATATACAAAGGAGTACAAGCTATGAAAATGTCATTTCGCTGGTACGGCGAATCCGACCCGGTAAGTCTTGAGTATATCTCACAGATACCTGCCATGCGCAGCGTGGTTTCGGCGGTATATTCCGTACCCGTGGGCGAAGTTTGGCCCATGGAAGAAATTTTGAAGATCAAAAAGCAGTGCGAAGATCACGGACTTATTTTTGACATCGTCGAAAGCGTTCCCGTTCACGAGGATATAAAGCTGGGCAAGCCCACCCGTGATAAGTACATCGACGTTTACTGTCAAAACATCCGCAACCTTTCCAAGGCAGGCGTTAAGGTTATATGCTATAACTTTATGCCCGTTTTCGACTGGCTGCGTTCCGATCTTGCCCATGTAAATGCCGACGGTTCCACATCCCTTGTTTACCGTGATGCCACAGTTCTTGGCATGGATCCCAGAAAAGGCGATCTTTCGCTTCCCGGCTGGGATTCCAGCTACACCAAGGAAGGCCTTGATGCCCTGCTTGAGGAATACAAAAACGTGGACGAGCAAAAGCTCTGGGAAAACATGGAATACTTCCTCAAGGGAATTATCCCCACATGTGAGGAATGTGATGTCAAAATGGCAATCCACCCGGATGATCCGCCATGGGGAATTTTTGGTCTGCCCCGTGTTATAACAAGCGAGCAGAACCTTGATAAATTCTTAAAGCTTGTGGATTCTCCTTACAACGGACTCACCTTCTGCACAGGCTCTTTGGGCGTTGATCCCAAAAACGATATCCCCGCCATGGTGCGTAAGTATTCGGCAATGAACCGCATACCCTTTATGCACATCCGCAACATCAAGTTTACAGGCGAGCGTGATTTTGACGAAACCGCCCACAAAACCGAATACGGCTCTCTTGATATCTACGGCATCGTAAAAGCTCTTGTGGAAACAGGCTTTGACGGATATATCCGTCCCGACCACGGCAGAATGATCTGGGGCGAAACCGGCAGACCGGGCTACGGTCTTTATGACAGAGCTCTTGGCGCCGCATACATTAACGGTCTTTGGGAAGCCATAGAAAAGGACGCAAAATAAGCGCATGGAAACCAAGCGCTTTACCAAAAACGATGAGGGTTTTGTGTGCCGCAACTGCGGATTTGAGGTTTTGCCCTTGGGTAAAACCAGCCGCAACCATTGCCCCAGGTGTTTGTGCTCGGTGCATATCGACATAAACCCCGGCGACCGTGCATCGGATTGCGGAGGCCTGCTTGTGCCGGTATCCTGCACACCCGATCCGCAAAAGGGTTACATAATAACCCACAAATGCAACAAATGCGGCGATCTGCGACGCAACCGTGCGGCGATAAAAACATCCGCAAAGGATACCCTGCCGCAGGAGCAGTACGACGACGAAAGCTTCCTTATAAAGCTTACCGTGTGCAGATTCTGACCTTATACAACAAAATATCAAAAAATGCCACCTTTTTGACAGTCCTCAATAAAACAGTATAGGTATTGACGGTCTGTCAAAGGGTTGCAGAGAGTTAAGCATATCACATTTATAGTGTGGTGTGCTTTTTCTCATATATGGGGTGAAATGTAGTGCAATAGGGGTTGAAAATCGCTTGTTTTATGCGGTTAAAATGCACGAAAACAGACAAGGTAATGTGTTTATATTAAAAACCTCAAAAATAGGGTTCTATCGTTCCACAAAATTTAAAAATCAACACTTTTTGAAGAAAGGGATTTAAGTCCATTTTTCGGCTTAAATCCCCTTGACTGACATAATGCAAAAAAGAACAGGTTTGTAAACGGCGAGCGTAGCTCGTGCATTTACCCTTGACTTGCCTGTTCTTTTTTGCTATTAGTCTTTGATATTTCTCAAAATATTGTAATAGGGATATTCAAGTGTGTTTTCGCATTTTTTCTATTTTTCCAAAGCTTCACACAACGGTATTAAAGTCGTTAGATTTTCCCAAATGAAAACCTTTATAATATCGTCATTATTTACTACCCAACCTTCTCCGGCAAAAGTAAGTATATCGGTATAATCTTCATCTAAAACAATATTTGCCATTTCGTTTATAAAAGTTTTTTCAAGCCTGTTGGTACTCTTATCATATCTTGCAACAATAAGAGTTACATTGGAATACGACTGATTTGTTTTAACTGAAACTGTTTTTTTATCAATGTCAACTGCTTCAATAGAAAGTTCGGTTGGAATTTCAATCCAAGTTGCATAGAATATCCTATCTCCGAAATCTGTCGGGGAAATTTCTGTATATGCCATATTGTTTTCACGATCTTTCCAGCCTGTAAACACATACCCCTCTCTTTGAGGAATAGGAAGTGTCAAACCATTTCCAAATGTATAAACTGTTTTATATATTTCTTGGTTATCTATCGTTCCGCCATCTGCATCAAAATATATTTCGTAGCTGTTGTTTACCGTGCCAAGCACAGCTCCACAAGCATTGCAGTAATAGCTTGATGTTCCGTTGTTATTATCAACAGGGCTTTCACGATTATCGTGTTCTATATTAACTGTAATCAAATCACTGGTTGCCGTACATTCGTATATATCGTCCAAATAAATATCAGCGTTGATTTTAAAGCTATATGTACCGGCAGGCAGATTTGATAAAAGAATCACTTTTCCTTGTTCAACCGAAACACCCTGAATTGGTTTATCTGTTCCGTTGCTGTCGGCAAGTCTTACATTTTTATATACACCCTTGAAACCTGATGGATGTGAATCTGTATATCTGATTACCCCTGCGGAGCCGCCACCACTCATATTAGCAGATGCATTATAGGAAATTTTGTTTTCCATTCCTTCTGTAAAACTATAACTTGTTCCATACACCAGATTGACCTTCGCTGTCGATGTATCAAGGCTTCCCTTTTGAATATTCACAGGAATTGTATATGAACTTGTCGCACCTCCACCTGATAGAGACAGCTTACCAACACCATTCGTCTTGGTATTAAATATTTCTTTTGCGGGTTCGTCAGATAACGCTCGTTTAATTTGTATATTCCAGTCCATTGCGATTGTTCTCGCAAGTGTAATATTATTAGAAGTACACGCGCCTATACTTCTTGGCAAAGAATCAGCAAGAATTTCAATTTGACAGGTTGCACCTAATTTTTCTGCAAAACCCACCGTCCAATTTGCTTTTATATTCGGTATAGAATCTGTCCTGTTTATATATGGATCTTGAATATTGTTAATATCTTCAACCGTTAGAATTGATGCACCCTTTGGAAACTCTATTTTAAAGTAACTTGCTTCAATATTTTTATCAACCGTAGAAGTAGCATATTCATCAACATTAGTAAAAGTAATTAGAATAGAATATTCAGTATAGCTTGATGTACTCACAAGTTCTCCCGTTCCTTGATATACATCTGCTGCATAACCTGTCGTTTGCGACATCATTAAAAGCATACATAATGTTAAAATATACAATGTGAGTTTTTTAGATATTACTCTCATTTTCAAACTACCTCCTCGTAAATGATGACACATTATTAAATTTATTATAACATAGCTTAGCACATATTTCAATAAAACTTATTAAAACCAGCGAAATGACAATAAATATTTTTTGTTTTCTGCATAAATTTCTTTTTTTGATCGTGTCATAAATGAGAAAAAATATTTTTGCTTTTATATGTGTAAAAATTCAATTTTAAGTGTTACCTATGTGAGATAGAAAATAATAAAAGTTTTTGTCAAAAAGTTGCTATTTTGCCTTTTAATTTATTACTTATATGAGGATAAAAAATTTCTTTCAAAGGTACATAAATATTTTGATTTACAGGAACTAACTCCGTCAGTATTAAACGATATGGTAAAGCGTGTTTATGTTCACGCACCGCAAACTGTTGACGGAAAAAGAACACAGGAAATTGACATTGTTTATGATTTGGTCGGCATACTGCCGCAATCATTATTTAAGCACGATGAAACGGCATAGACAACCTATGCCGTTTCATCAAAAACAATGTTACTGTTGTATTAAGGACACCCTTTGGTGGCATTTTTATTTTTATCAATTAATTATTTACCAAAAATAGCGTTTGCCTGTTTTTCAAGCTCTGCCACAATGGCATCTGCCGCATCAAGCGCAGGTGCGCAGGCGGTAAGATACGCCTTGATTTTGGGCTCTGTGCCGGAGGGACGTATAATAACACTGCAATCGTTTTCAAGATACATGGCAAAAACATCCGCCGACGGAAGATCTATCTTTTCGGTTTTGCCCGTTGCTGTGTCGGTACAAATTCCGGGCATAAAATCGGATATCTTAACCACACGCAGTCCTGCAATTTCCGCAGGGGCATTTTCGCGCAGGCCCTTCATTATGGAAGCCATAATGTTCATGCCCTGCTCGCCGTCAAAGGAAGCGCTTATGGTTTTGTGGCGGAAAACACCGAATTCCGAATATATATCCTGCATAAACTGCAAAAGATTTTTGCCGCAAAGCTTGCACCATGCCGCCATTTCGCATATCATAAGAGCAGCAAAAACAGCATCCTTATCACGCACATAGGAGCCGGAAAGATAACCGTAGCTTTCCTCAAAACCAAGCTGGAACAGATCCTGCTTGCCACATTCTTCAAGCAGCTTTATCTGCTCGCCTATATATTTAAAGCCGGTGAGAACGTTTACCATGCGGCAACCGAATTTTTCGGCAACCTTGCCTGCAAGATCGGAGGATACAATGCTCTTTACCGCCATGCTGCCCTCGGGCAGAATTCCCTTTTCGGTTTTGCGGGACAAAATGTAATAAAGCATCATACAGCCCAGCTCGTTACCCGTCATAAGGCGGTAATTTCCGTCGGTATCACGCACGGCAATGCCTGCACGGTCGGCATCCGGGTCGGTGGCAAGAATAAGATCGGGGCAGGTTTTTTGCGCAATGCCGATACCCAGCTCAAATGCCTTGGGAAATTCGGGATTGGGGAAAGGAGTTGTGGGGAAATTGCCGTCGGGCTTTTCCTGCTCGGGAACAACGTCCACCTTTACGCCAAGTCTGCCCAGCACCTCACGCACGGGGATGTTGCCCGTGCCGTTAAGGGGTGAATAAAGCACGTTAAGGCCGCTTTTTGCAAAAACTTCGGGATCAATGCTGCGTGCAAGCACTTCTTTGTAATATGCTTCAAGCATGGCATCGTCGGTATATTCCACGGTGCCGTCTGCAATGGCTTTGTCAAAATCGGCACATTCCACGGAAAAATAATCAAGCTTTTCCACAAAGGAAGTGGTTTCATCGGCATAAACGTCGGTCATCTGACATCCGTCGGGGCCGTAGCACTTGTAGCCGTTGTACTGTGCGGGATTGTGGCTGGCGGTTATCATAATACCGGCATCGCAGCCGTAATAGCGCACCATAAATGAAAGCACGGGGGTGGGTTCAAGCACGGGAGTAATATATGCGTGTATTCCGTTGGCGGCAAGCACACCTGCGGCATGCTTTGCAAAAAGCTCGGAATTTATGCGGGGATCGTAAGAAATAGCCACACTTCCGCCGCTTTTTTTGGAATTTATGCAATCGGCAAGGCCTTTTGTAACTCTGCCCACGGTGTAAATGTTCATTCTGTTGGTGCCGGCACCAATAACGCCGCGCAAACCTGCGGTGCCGAATTTGAGTTCGGTATAAAAACGATCAAAAATTTCATCTTCATTGCCGCTTATGGCTTCAAGCTCGCTTACAAGGGCGGGATCGCCGGACGCATTGCCAAGCCAAAGGGCATATTTTTCGGAAATGTCCTTGTTCATAAAAAACTTCCTTTCGATTTGTATATTTATAAAAGGATCTGACTTATGTTCTCTACCCTATATTTTACCAATTTTTTTGCAATTTGTCAACATGCGGCGGTTTTCAGTTTAAAAACAATACACCGCCGTTTAAGTACAGCGCAAAAAAGCTCCATATTATTACGGGAAAAATAAGCCACGCTGCGGTGGTGTTTATTTTGCGGTATGCAGAAAAGCAGGCAATTATAAGTAATATCTGACCGCATATCAGAAAGAACGCCGCAAGAAAAGCCTGCATGCCAAAAAACAGCGGCGGCCACAAAATATTTGCAATAAGGTATGCGCCATACAGCATAAGGGCGTTTTTTGTATCTTCTGCTGCGCTTTGCAGCACAAGGTAAGATGCAATGCCCATAAGGATGTACAAAACAGTCCACACGGCAATAAATACGACAGGCGGCAAAGCCGGTGGCGGAAGATTTAGTGCGGAATAAATGGCAAAATCGCCGCCTGCAAGCAGTGCGCCCAATGCCCCTGCTCCCAGCGATATGACAAGACATGCCGCAAAACGCAAAAATGAGAATTTTTTGATGTTGTTCATAAAACAACCCTCCTTTTTTACTTTACCGTATATCTTATGCACTTTTTAAAAGAAAAATCCTCATTGGCATATATAACTTTGCTTTTTTGACTTTCTCGGTCAGCTTGCGTGTTTTCCGAACACTCTTTTCCTCTGCTTTTTTACGCAAAAAATGCGCCGTCACGAAAGCATCGCAACGGCGCCTTATTATAAATTATTTGCTTTAAAAATTACTTATTCTTCTTAGCTGCATCGGCAACGATCTTGGAAAGAGCGATAAGAGCCAATGCGTTGGGTATAACCATAAGGTAGTTGAAGAAGTCGGTGAGTTCCCAAACGAGATCGTTGGAAAGCAAAGAACCGAGGAAGATAAACGCAATTGCTACTACAGAATAAACTGTGGTTGCAACCTTGCTGTTCTTGAACATGTACTGCACATTGAGCTTACCAAAGAAGTTCCAGCTGATAATTGTGGAGAATGCGAAGAAGAGCAGGCATATAGCAACAAAGATGTTACCGAAGCTGCCGAAGGATGCGGGCAGAGCTGTGGAGAACGCTGTTTGCATTGCATTTGTCTTGGAAACTTCTGTCCAGGCTGTACTGCCGTTGCCATAAAGTGTGGAAATAATAACAAGAGCTGTCATTGTAAGAACAACGAATGTATCAATAAACACACCGATCATGGCAACAACACCCTGATCGTGGGGCTTTTCAACGTTAGCCATTGCATGTGCATGAGGTGTGGAACCCATACCTGCTTCGTTGGAGAACAAACCTCTCTTTGCACCCTGGCTGATGGCTGTCTTGATAGCAGCACCCACGGTACCACCGATGATTGCCTGAGGAGTGAAAGCATATTTGAATATCATGCCAAATGTCTGGGGAATAACCTTAATGTTGATAGCAAGAATAACAACACCGCCGGCAAGGAAAAGCACAGCCATAATGGGAACGAGCTTTTCTGTAACGGAAGCTATTCTCTGAATACCGCCGATGAAAATGAAAGCGGCAACAACAGCAACGATTATACCGATAATCCAGCCGTCAATACCAAAAGCTGTGTTGCAAGCTTCTGCGATGGAGTTGGACTGAACCATGCTTCCCATAAAGCCGAGTGCAAGGGTAATTGCAACTGCAAAGAAACCTGCAAGGAACTTACCAAAGCCGTTGGGGAATGCCTTTTTGATGTAGTAAACAGGGCCGCCGTGAACTGTGCCGTCGGCGTCAACTGTTCTTGTGTTCTGCGCAAGAACTGCTTCTGCGTAGATGGTAGCCATACCGAGGAAAGCGATAATCCACATCCAGAAGATGGCACCGGGACCACCTGTAAGGATAGCACCGGAAGCACCAACGATGTTACCTGTACCAACCTGTGCAGCAATGGCTGTTGCCAAAGCCTGGAAAGACGAAATACCGCTCTGCTGCTTGCCGCCGAAAAGCTTGATCTTACCAAAAACGGCTTTCATACCTTCGCCAAAGCAGCGAACCTGAACAAAGCGTGTTCTGATGGTGAAAAGAAGACCGACACCGATAAGCAGAACAATAAGAATGTAATCTGCAAGGTAGCCGTTAGCTGTCTGGACAAATTTTAAAATTTGATCCTGCATAATAAAACCTCCTGTGAAAACAAAAAACGCTGCCGAAATTTGGCAGCTCCAAAGAAAACAAGAAAAGCACAGACAACCCCCAAAACAATAGGGCGCCTTTTAAAAAAAGCGATTTGCCTGCTCCGTTCTTTTGCCTGAGAGATTCGGGCTTTTGTTGCCCTTGCACCTTCGGCACCCGTTAATCGGGATTCTCCAGAGTACCCTCCACCCTTGGTCTTAAAAAATTCTAAGGGCTTCAGCGAGTTAAGCTTTCATATTTAATTTTGATGCAGGTATTATAGCACATGCGTATAAATTTGTCAATACTTTTTTTAATTTTTTGATAAAAGTCGGATTTTGTTTTCATTTGTTTAAAAACTCACCTTAAAATACCTCTTTACAAGAGTATAAATTTATGTTAAAATATTAACATCTCAGATAAAGGAGCGCAAAAACATGTCAAATATTTGGCACGATATATCCCCCAAACGCATAAATGCCGAAGATTTTATATGCGTTATAGAAATTTCCAAGGGCAGCAAAAAGAAATACGAGCTTGATAAGGAAACCGGCTACCTTATGCTGGACAGAATTTTATATACATCCACCCATTATCCTGCAAACTACGGCTTTATACCCCGTACCTACGGCGATGATAACGACCCCCTGGACGTGCTTTTGCTTTGTTCCGAGCAGATAGAGCCCATGACATTGGTGCGTGCCTACCCCATAGGCGTTATATCCATGATAGATAACGGAAGAAACGACGAAAAAATAATCGCCATACCCTTTAACGATCCTACATATAATATGTACAAGGATATAAGCGAGCTTCCGCCCCATGTTTTTGACGAAATGAGCCACTTTTTTACCGTATATAAGAACCTCGAAAACAAAACCACAGCGGTAAACGAGGTCAAGGGCAGAGAAGATTCCATAAAAATAATCAACGAGGCTATTGATAATTATATCGAAAACTTCTGTAAGTAATATATCACATAAAAAGGGCTGCACCGTTTGATGCAGCTCTTTGTTGTTGCAATGGCAACCGTTATAGCGGAAGGAGCCTCTTTGCCTTCCCCTAAAAACGCAGTTTTTGCGAGAAGCCCCAACAGCCTTCCTCTTGAGGAAGGTGGTTTTGTGCAACAAAACCGGAAGGAGTTGTGCAAAAGCTTTCCACCGCTGTTTATCATGGGAATATCAGCCAAAACTTTTTGCCTTTTTAACTCCCTCAGTCACGGCTACGCCGTGCCAGCTCCCGAAAAACTGCGTATTTTCCAAGATGGAGCCTTATTAGCCTTCCCCTTGAGGAGAAGGGGGACCGCGACAGCGGTGGATGAGGTGTAGGATTTCTTCGAAATCCGTTATATATAAAAAGCACGCCGCTTTGCGGCTACACCTCATCAGTCACTACGTGACAGCTTCCCCTCGCAAAAACTTCGTTTTTAGGGGAAGCCTTTTTCGCCTCCCGAAAAACTGCGTATTTTCCGGGGAGGTGGATTTTGCGAAGCAAAAGACGGAGGGAGAGATGTGTGCCAACACACTTGTTTATTTGCAATTAAACTAAAACCCTTTTCTCCCCCAAGGGGGTGCCCACCCACAACAGCAAAAAGCGGACGTGCATGGCACATCCGCTTAAATTATGCAACCGCAATACGGTTATTCTTCTATCTGCTCCTCGGCAGGTTCTTCATCGAGTTCGATTGCGTCCATATCCGCATCTTCGTCCTCTGACTCATCTGCGTCGTCGGCAAGATCAAACAAAGCTGCAAGACCTGCCACGGCGTCATCCTGCTGTTCGGACTCTTCCTTTTTGGGCTGAGCCGCAGGAGTTTCTTCTTTATCCTCAAATTCGGGAGCGTAAAGAATTTCGTTATCCTTGTCGGTGATTTCGATATCGCGATAAATCTGCATACCTGTACCGGCAGGAATAAGCTTACCGATAAGCACGTTTTCCTTAAGACCAAGCAACGGGTCAACCTTACCCTTAATAGCAGCTTCGGTAAGAACCTTTGTGGTTTCCTGGAAGGAAGCGGCAGAAAGGAAGGATTCGGTAGACAGCGACGCCTTGGTTATACCAAGCAGTACGGGAGCCGCAGTTGCAGGTGCAAGACCTGTTTCGCCGGCATCAAGACGCTTCTGAACAGCGTCGTTTGCTTCTTTAAGCTCGTATCTGGAAACAACCGAGCCCACAAGCAGATCGGTGCTGCCGGATTCTTCGATCTTAACCTTACGTGTCATCTGGCGTGCAATGGTTTCGATATGCTTGTCGTTAATTTCAACGCCCTGCAATGCGTAAACCTTTTGCACTTCCTTGATTATATATTCGTAAACAGCATCCAGACCGTTTATTCTTACGATATCCGCAGGGCTCATAAGACCTTCGGTAATGGACTGGCCACGATAAACCTCGTCGCCCTCCTGAACAATAACACGGGTACCAAGGGGAATACTGTATTCAAACTTTTTGCCCTCTACTTCGAGTTTTACATCCTCGGGCAGAGTCTGCTTTTCGAGATCGGAAAGCACGCGGGAAATAACCACACGGCGAACCTTTTTATCTTCGGTAATGGAAGTAACCTCACCGTCGCAGTCAGAAACTACGCTGGTCTTTTTAGGTCTTCTTGCTTCAAACAGTTCTTCAACCCGGGGAAGCCCCTGGGTAATATCGCCGCCGGCGATACCACCGGTATGGAAGGTTCTCATGGTAAGCTGTGTACCGGGTTCACCGATGGACTGAGCCGCGATGATACCAACAGCTTCGCCCACATTAACAGGCTTGCCGGAAGAAAGGTCGGAACCGTAGCAATGAACGCACACACCGTATCTGGACTGACAGTTGAGCACAGAACGGATATTTACCTTCATTATGCGGTGGTCGGGATTCTCACGGGACTGAGTATCGATAATAGCCTTTGCCTGATCTTCGGTGATCATGGTGTTGTGAGGAACAATAACTTCGCCGGTCATGGGATCAACCACATCGCCGATTACGAAGCGGCCGATAAGACGGAGATCAAGCAGCTCGATCTTTTCCTTGCCCTCGGCGATCTCTGAAACCCAAAGACCTTCGGTGGTACCACAGTCAACCTCACGGATAATAACATCCTGAGCAACGTCAACAAGACGTCTGGTAAGGTAACCGGAGTCGGCTGTACGCAAAGCGGTATCGGCAAGACCTTTACGCGCACCACGGGCAGCGATGAAGTATTCCAAAATATTAAGACCTTCACGGAAGTTAGCCTTGATAGGCAGTTCGATTGTCTGACCGGAAGTGGAAGCCATAAGTCCGCGCATACCTGCCAGCTGACGGATCTGTTTGATAGAACCACGGGCTCCGGAAACAGCCATCATACGAATGTTGTTGAATTCGTCAAGGTTTGCGGTAAGTGCGTTGGCAACATCGTTGGTGGCAGCTTCCCAGATCTTGATAACACGCTGTCTGCGTTCTTCATCGGTAAGCAAACCTCTGTTATAAAGCTTGGAAATAATTGCAACCTGCTTTTCGCCTTCTTCGATAATAACCTTCTTCTGAGGAGGAACGGTCATATCGGATACGGAGATGGATATTGCCGCACGGGTAGAATATTTGTATCCGGTATCCTTAATAAAGTCGAGCATTTCGGCTGTTTTGGAAATACCGTGATATTTGATACAGTTATCGATGATCTTGCCCAGTTCGTCCTTGGTAACAACCTTGTTGATTTCAAGGTCAAACATGTTGTCCTCGTTGCGCTCAATAAAGTGGAGATCCTGGGGAATGGACTGGTTAAAGATCATACGGCCAAGAGTTGCATCAATAATGCCGCTCTTAACTGTGCCGTCTTCCATGGTTTTGGTCATGCGCACCTTGATGGGAGCATGCAGACCAAGCTCATCGTTGGCATAAGCCATCATAGCTTCGTCGAAGTTGCGGAAAACCATGCCTTCGCCCTTTTCGCCGGGCTTGATGATGGTGAGGTAGTAAGAACCGAGAACCATGTCCTGTGTAGGAACGGTAACGGCATGACCGCTCACCGGTTTAAGCAAGTTGTTGGCAGAAAGCATGAGAAAACGTGCTTCGGCCTGAGCTTCGGCAGAAAGCGGAACGTGTACAGGCATCTGGTCGCCGTCAAAGTCGGCGTTAAACGCTGTACATACCAGCGGATGAAGCTTTATTGCACGGCCTTCAACAAGTACGGGTTCAAACGCCTGGATAGAAAGTCTGTGCAGGGTAGGCGCACGGTTAAGCAGCACGGGGTGATCCTTGATAACATATTCAAGGGCATCCCACACTTCGGTGTTAACACGCTCTACCTTCTTTTTTGCATCCTTTATGTTTGCCGCCTTGCCGGTTTCAACAAGACGCTTCATAACAAAGGGTTTAAACAGCTCAAGAGCCATTTCCTTAGGCAGACCGCACTGGTAGATCTTAAGGTTAGGACCTACAACGATAACGGAACGGCCGGAATAGTCAACACGCTTACCAAGCAGGTTCTGACGGAAACGTCCCTGCTTGCCTCGCAGCATTTCGGAAAGGGATTTGAGCGCACGGTTGCTGGGTCCGGTAACGGCTCTGCCGCGGCGGCCGTTATCGATAAGTGCGTCAACGGCTTCCTGAAGCATGCGCTTTTCGTTACGGATAATGATGTCGGGCGCCTGCAGCTCCATTAATCTCTTAAGACGGTTGTTACGGTTGATAACACGTCTGTAAAGATCGTTAAGGTCGCTGGTGGCAAAACGTCCGCCGTCCAGCTGGATAAGGGGACGGATATCCGGAGGAATGATCGGAATAACATCCAGGATCATCCATTCGGGCTTGTTGCCGGAATTCTTGAAGGATTCAATAACTTCAAGACGCTTTACTATCTTGATCTTTTTCTGACCGGAAGAGCCCTCAAGCTCAATCTTGAGCTGATTGTCTGCCCATTCAAGGTTGTTTATCCATGCAGATCTGTCTGCAATGGCAATGGGAAGGGTATCGGGATCGTTTTCGGCACAGTAAGCGTTGTAAAGCTCTTCGATATACTGCGAACCGGTTTTAACGGTTATTTTTTTGTTGGGATGTTCAAGATTGTATCTTGCAACTTTTGTCTTAAAGACGGTTCTGGAAATAACCTCGCCAGCGGCGAATCTTTCGCAATCGGCGGGATCGTCGATAAGGTAGATACGCTTTGCAAGGTAATCTATAACCTGGCTGCGGGAAAGGCCTGTTATGCGGGCAAAATCGTCGGCGTTAACACGCATAAATTCGTCGTAACGCTCAAAGTCAAATTCTGCAAGCAGTTCCTTTATGGCTTCCGCACCCATTTCGGCACAGAAATCGTCCTCGTACTTTTCACGGTATTCGTTGTATTCACGGTCGGTAAGAAGCTGCTTTTTGGAAAGCACCGTATCTTCACCGGGGTCTACAACAATATACTGTGCGAAATAAAGAACCTTTTCAAGAAGTCTGGGCGAAATGTCAAGCAAAAGGCCCATTCTTGAGGGAATTGCGCGGAAATACCAGATATGGGAAACAGGAGCCGCCAGCTCAATGTGGCCCATTCTTTCACGGCGCACCTTGTTGGTGGTTATTTCAACATGGCACTTTTCGCACACCTTGCCCTTGTAGCGTACTCTTTTGTACTTACCGCAATGACATTCCCAGTCCTTTGTAGGACCAAAGATGCGTTCGCAGTAAAGACCGTCACGCTCGGGCTTTAAGGTTCTGTAATTTATGGTTTCGGGCTTTTTAACCTCGCCGTATGACCACGAACGGATCTTTTCGGGGGAAGCAAGACCGATTTTAATTTTGTCAAATTCGTTGTGTTCCATCTGATTCATTTATAAAATGCCGCTCCTTTTCAAATATAAGTATAAATGCTTGTCGGGCGGGGTTAATTATTCGTCAAAGCCGAAATCGTCATCAAGATTTTCGGGTTCGCCGTCGAAATCCTCGTCAAAATCGGAGTCGAAATCGTCGTTATCATCATCAATGTTGATAAAGTCTTCGATATCGGCAGCCTCGGTATTGGTGGCGCTGCCGTCTTCTTCAAAGGACGGAGCAACACGCTTGATCTTATCGGTTTCCTCGGCAGAGCTGTCCTTGATCTTGACTTCGTTGCCGTCGGCATCAAGAACCTTTACATCCAGCGCCAGCGATTTAAGCTCACGGATAAGCACCTTAAAGGATTCGGGCACACCGGGCGTGGGGATGTTGTGGCCTTTAACGATTGCCTCATAAGCCTTAACACGGCCTATAACATCGTCGGACTTAACGGTAAGGATTTCCTGGAGAGTGTAAGCGGCGCCGTAAGCTTCAAGAGCCCAAACTTCCATTTCTCCAAAACGCTGACCGCCAAACTGTGCCTTACCGCCAAGGGGCTGCTGGGTTACCAGCGAATAAGGACCGGTGGAACGGGCGTGGATCTTATCGTCAACCAGGTGATGCAGCTTGAGGTAATACATTATACCAACGGTTACGGGGTTATCAAACTGTTCGCCGGTACGACCGTCATAAAGGATGGTTTTACCGTCGGGACGCATTCCTGCTTCTTTCATAAATTCGGCAATGCCGCGTTCATCGGCACCATCAAATACGGGAGTCATTATCTTACAGCCGAGCTTGCGTGCGGCAATACCCAGATGTACTTCAAGCACCTGACCGATATTCATACGGGAAGGAACGCCCAGAGGATTAAGAACTATATCCAGAGGTGTACCATCGGGCAGGAAAGGCATATCTTCGGGAGGAAGTATGCGTGAAACGACACCCTTGTTACCGTGACGGCCCGCCATTTTATCACCCACGGAGATTTTTCTCTTCTGGGCAATATAAACACGAACAACCTTGTTTACACCGGGAGCAAGCTCATCGGAGTTTTCACGGGAGAATGTGCGTACATCCACAACAATACCGCTTTCGCCGTGGGGCAGGCGGAGAGATGTATCACGCACTTCGCGGGCTTTTTCGCCAAAGATGGCACGCAGCAGGCGTTCTTCGGGAGTAAGCTCGGTTTCACCCTTGGGTGTAACCTTACCTACAAGGATATCGCCGGCATGAACTTCGGCACCCTTGCATATGATACCGTCGGCGGTAAGATTCTTAAGCGCATCATCACCCACGTTGGGGATGTCACGGGTAATTTCTTCGGGACCGAGCTTTGTATCACGGGCTTCGTGGGAGTATTCTTCTATATGGATGGAAGTGTAAATATCTTCGCGTACAAGGCGCTCGTTAAGCAAAACAGCGTCCTCGTAGTTGTAACCTTCCCATGTCATAAAGCCTATAAGCGCATTTTTACCAAGGGCAATTTCGCCGTTGGAGGTTGCAGGACCATCGGCAATAACCTGGCCCTTTGTTACGGTTTCGCCAGCCATAACGATGGGACGCATGTTAACGCAAGTGCCCTGGTTGGAACGCTTGAACTTTATAAGATGGTATTCACGGGTGTTTCCGTCTTCTTCAAGAATACGGATAGTGTCGGAATCCGCCTTAACAACGGTACCGGCATTTTTTGCAACAGCAACAACGCCTGAATCCACGGCTGCCTTGTATTCCATACCTGTGGCAACAATGGGGCTGTCGGTCATCATAAGCGGCACAGCCTGCTTCTGCATGTTTGAACCCATCAGCGCACGGGAGTTGTCGTCGTTTTCAAGGAAGGGGATGTGAGCTGTGGCAACGGAAACCACCATTTTGGGAGAAACGTCCATGTAGTCAATGCGGTTTGCATCAACTTCAAGGATTTCTTCACGGTGGCGTGCGGTTACACGCTCTTTAACAAATTTGCCTTCGGGAGTAAGAGCCTCGTTTGCCTGGGCAACGATGTATTCGTCCTCCATGTCGGCTGTCATATAAACAACCTCGTCGGTAACAACGCCGGTTTCTTTGTCCACCTTGCGGTAAGGAGCCTCGATAAAGCCAAAATCGTTTATGCGGGCGTAGGTGGAAAGGTAGGAAATAAGACCGATGTTAGGACCTTCAGGGGTTTCTATCGGGCACATTCTGCCGTAGTGGGTATAGTGAACGTCACGCACCTCAAAGGAAGCTCTGTCGCGAGAAAGACCGCCGGGACCCAGGGCAGAAAGACGTCTTTTGTGAGTAAGCTCTGCCAGGGGGTTGGACTGGTCCATGAACTGTGAAAGCGGTGATGAACCAAAGAATTCCTTTATGGAGGAAACGATGGGACGTATGTTTATAAGGTTTTGGGGAGTGAGGTTTTCGGAATCCTGAATAGTCATGCGCTCTTTAACGATCTTGTCCATGCGGGCAAAGCCGATGCGGAGCTGATTCTGCAGAAGTTCGCCAACGGAACGCAGACGGCGGTTGCCAAGGTGGTCGATGTCGTCTGTGGTGCCGCACATGTGTGTAAGGCAAAGCAGATAGTTGATGGATGCAAAAATATCCTCACGGGTAATGTGCTTGGCAATAAGCTCGTTGCGGCGAAGCTCAAACTGCTCTTTGAATTCTTCGGCGGAAGAAACCGCATCAAGAATTTCGGCAAGAACTTCGGTGTTAACACGCTCGGTAATGCCAAGGCCGTTGTAATATTCTTCCGGAACAACACCCAGCTTGTCTATAAAAGCGGTTTTGTTGCCGAAAACTTTAAATTCAACACGGGGTGTTGAAGGTGTTATGGCGTTGGAAAGCAGATAAACTTCGTTAACGCCTGCGTTTTCGATCTCTTCGGCAGAAGCACTGTTAAGCACGGTGCCCTTTTCGTAAATAATTTCGCCGGTAAAGGTGTTAACAACGTCACGGGCAAGCTCAAAGCCCGAAATTCTGCGGGCAAGGGCAAGCTTTTTGTTGAACTTGTAACGGCCTACGGCGGAAATATCGTAACGCTTTGCGTCAAAGAACAGGTTGTTTATAAGAACCTGTGCGCTTTCAACGATGGCAGGATCGCCGGGACGGAGCTTGCGGTAAATTTCCTTGAGGGCTTCGTCGTGGGCGGAAGTTTCGTTTTTAACGGCGTCGGTTTCGCTGGTGTCCTTTTCGAAGGTGGCACGGAGCTTTTCGGAATCGCCGAAAAATTCGATAATCTGATCGTTGGTGGCAAGCTTTTCATCCAGGGCACGGATAAGAACAGTGATGGGCAGCTTGCGGTTTTTATCTATGCGAACATAGAAAACATCGTTGGCGTCGGTTTCGTATTCAAGCCATGCACCGCGGTAAGGAATAACGGTGGATGTGAAAATTCTTTTATCCGACTTGTCCATCATGGAATCGTAGTATATGCCGGGTGAACGAACGAGCTGGGAAACAATAACACGCTCGGCACCGTTGATAACAAAGGTACCTGTTTCGGTCATAAGCGGGAAATCGCCCATAAAAACTTCGGCGTCTTTGATCTCGCCGGTCTGCTTGTTGGAAAGCCTTACCTTTACTTTTAAGGGCGCAGCAAAGTTGACGTCTCTTTCCTTGCACTCCTCAACAGGGTACTTGGGCTTGTATTCCAGAGAATAGTCGATAAAATCGATATTGAGGTTTCCGGAATAATCCACGAGCGGAGACACGTCATCAAGAACCTCGCGCAGGCCTTTTTCGAGGAACCATTGATAGGATTTTTTCTGTACCTCGATAAAATCAGGCATTTCACAGAGATCTTCGTTGATTTTTGAAAAGCTGTATCTCAGGTTTTTGCCGAGATATTTACGCTTAACGATGCCGCTGTCAACAAGCTTCTGAAGCTTTGAAGGTTCTACCATATTAAGCAATCACTCCATTCGTTTATTTGACTGTTACTCGATGGCAGCAAAAGGCTGCCGCGGACATGGAAAATTGAATAAATCGGGCGGTTTTTGACGCTTTTGGGGCCAAAAACGCAGACAACTACTCAATTATAATGCAGTATAATAATATACCATCATTTTCCTTATTTGTCAAGGGGATTTGGGGGATAATTTCTTGTTTTTCAAGTTTATTTACATTTTGTTAACATTTGTATCGACAACAGCCTTCCCCTTGAGGGGAAGGTGGGTTGCGCAGCAACACGGATGAGGTGTAGCTGCGGCAGCAGCGTTTTATAAACAAACCCTTTTGCAAACGGTAAATAATAACGGTCACTGCGGGACCTACACCTCATCAGTCACCTGCGGTGACAGCTTCCCCTCATAAAAACTTCGTTTTTAGGGGAAGCCTTTTCGCCTCCCGAAAAACTGCGTATTTTCCGAAAAACGAAGTATTTTCCGTGAGGTGGATTTTGCGAAGCAAAAGACGGAGGGAGAGATGTGTGCCAACCACCTGTTTAT
>JAZSGA010000094.1:0-5172 GCA_045532495.1 Eubacteriales bacterium
CCTGGTGAGTAACGGCGGTATCGTAGATCTGATACATCCAGTTGTTTCTTACATAGTAACCGTTTATGTTGCCGTAAACTTCAACGGCGTTGCCGTACTGGGTGGTTGTTTGACCGTAGTTGCCAAGGAGTGATCCGCCCAACCATGAAAATTCGCAGTTGGTAACGGTGAGGTTGTTAACAGAACTCATGCCTATACCGTGGGCACCTGTGTGCTTAACGTGCAGGTTATCAATAACGATATCGCTGCCGCCGCCGTCGAAAATATCGATTCTTCCTGCAAGCTCAATGTTCTTAAAGCGTTCGCCGGGGTTGCCTTCGGTGCTGCAGAGATAAAGAGTATCGTTGCAGGAGAAGAATTCAAGATCTTTGGTAAGTCCTTTGTAATCTATTATATTTGCACCGTAAATGCGGTTTTTGCCGTAAAGGTCATGGTAGTTGCCGTGGGCATCGGGGGCGTGGTCAAACACAATAAAGCCTACGTTTGTTATTTTGTCGGTAAGCTCATAAACGCCCTTTGCATCGGTTTCAACCCACAAAGAAGGATCGGCATAGTTCTTTACGGAAGCGGAAATAATGGGTTTATCGCCTGTGCCGTAGGAGCCGTATGTTACACCGGAAGTAACTGCTATCTGACCGCGGTAAATGCCGCCGCGTTCAAACAAAATTGCTGTGCCCTTGCCGGGTAAACGAAGCTTTTTCGAAAGGCCGTTTATGGTTTTAACGGCGGTTTCGGGGGTTTTACCGTTGTTTTCGTCGTTACCGTTCTTTTCGGAAACGTAATATACATTTTTGAAAGGACCGTATATTTCCTCGGTGTTGGGGGTGTTTAAAATATCCTTTTTCATCTGTTCCGCAATGGTATCAATACCGCGGCGGATGGCATCGCCCGTAAGGGTTTTGCCCTGCTCGTGAAGGGCTTTTATGTATTCTTCGGCGGAAGAACCGGTAAGAACATATTCCTTCTTTGCGGCAGTTGCTGTCCACAGATTTTCTGCTTTGGCGGATGAAGCGGAAATTACCTGACCTTCTGCCCAATGTCCCGAAACATCGCTGAACTTTGTGCTTGCGGCACCTGCGTTTGCAGTTCTGCCGAGCATGCGGTTAACTATGGTTACGGTTTCGGCACGGGTGATTTTGTTGTCGGGCTTGAAGGTACCGTCGGGGTAGCCTGCAATTATGCCCGTTGCCACAGCAAACATAACGGCATCGTAATAGTCTTCTTCGGGATCCACATCGGAAACGTATTCAAGACGCATGCTTTGCATGTTTGTATCGGAAACGGCGTGGATTATTTCAACAAGCTCGCTGCGGGTGATGGGCTGATCTGCCTTGAACTCACCGTCGAAAACATCCAGCGCGCCCAGACTTTCAAGGGTTGCGGCATAGGGACGGTACCATGCATCTGCGGCAACATCCGCAAAGGTACATTCGCCCATAGCTGCGTTTGTGGGATTTACGATGGAAGCGATTATTTTTACGGCCTCCGCACGGGTAACGCTGTTTTCGGGCTTGAAGGTGCCGTCGGGATAACCGCTTATGTAGGAAGTTTCGTTGGATACAAAATCAAACAGATAGTTGAAATCTGCCACAAAGGTCATATCCTTGCCGAAAACCATTTCAAAGGTATCGTCGGGATAGTACTCCTTGCCGTCAAGGGTGTTTATCCAGCAGCGGAACTCGGAATTTGCAGGCAGGGTGCCCATGTATTTGGGTAAAGTAAAGGAAGCCATGTCCTTGTGCTTCGCGGTGCCAATGGCATTTGAGCCTGCGGCGGCATCCTTGTTTGATGCATAATAGGAAACCGTTCTTTCAACAAAGCCGGGATCTTTTTCGGGGTGCCAGCTCTGAATGGAAATGTCGCCGAAATAAAGCTTATCTTCTTTGCCCATATCCCTTTCTAAGGGGAACAGCTTTATCTGATGGAGATAATGCTCTTTGGAGGAATAAGATTGTTCGATCATTTCTGCCAAAGCTTCATCCGCTGCCAGCGGCACAACAAGCTTATCCCACTTGTTGGCTACCATGCCTTTTTCGGAATAAAGAGCATTGTCCCAGCCGAATTCAATAACCTTTGAGGTATTATCGGCTGCAACTATTCGTCCTTGTATCCATTTTACGCGGTTGCCCTCAAGAGCGGGCTTGGCGTCGGGGGACTGGTATAAATAATCGATAACCAGGTATTTTGCGGTGGAAAGAGGAACGTAGTTGCCCTCGCCGTCTTCAAACATACCCCAGCGGTACATGCAGAAGTTGAAGGCTGTATCGTCGGACCCGGTACGGCTTATAAGGCGTGCGGTGCGGCCGTCGATATCTGTGATCATGGTTTCGTAGCCTTTGTAATCGTTTTCAAAAGCCATAATGTTTTTTGGCACAACAATCTGTTTGCCAAATACTTTCTGAGGAGCATCTTTTGCATAGGCTGTGGGAACACAGCAAAGCAAAGTGCATACGGCAAGCATTGCCGCAATCAGTTTTGAGGTTGTGGTTGTTTTTGTCATAGCGTTGTTCCTTTCTTTTTTCAAGTGCTTAGACTTTAACCTCATTGTATCATACATATGTATAAAAATCAACCGCATTTTTGCGGAAAAGGCATTATTTTTTGTGTTTTTGCACAATTTTTTTTGCACAATATTAAAAAAGCAATGCAGCATATGCCACCGCATCGCAATATAGTGGATAAAAACAAAATAAACAGGTGGAAAAAAACGCAGATATGTGTTATAATGTAAAAAAATCACGGAGGCAATGTTATGACACGCAGAGAAACGGTTTTTAAAGGTCTTAACGATCACAGAGTATTATATGAGCAACGCACAAAAAGCGGAATCGAGCTTTACCGCAAGGCGGATATGCGCCTGCGCTTTACCGATAAAAACGGAAATCCTTTAAAAAATGTAAAATTCAACGCAAAGCTTGCAAAGCATGATTTTAAATTCGGCTGCAACCTGTTTATGCTGGATGAATTTGAAATACCTGAAAAGAACAAAAAATTCCGCAGCGTTTTTGCCGACACTTTCAATTATGCCGTGGTGCCCTTTTACTGGAACACCCTTGAGCCCGAACAGGGAAAACCCAGATATGCAAAGGATTCTCCAAGGGTATACCGCAGACCGTCGCCCGATCTTTGCGTGGAGTTTTGCCGTGAAAACGATATAGATATGAAAGGCCATTGCCTGGTTTACGATGCTTTTTCTCCGTCATGGCTGCCAAAGGATGCCGCAGGCATATGGCGTGAATACGATAAGCATTTTGAGGAAATAGCCGCACGCTACAAAAACGATATTCCCGATTGGGATGTTATAAACGAAACAATTTCCTGGTCGCCCTACAGCAATTCCACGGCAATTTTCCGTGACAGGCGCTTTGTGCACAGAAGCTATGAAATGGGCCGCAGGTACTTCACCCGAAACCGCCTTTTTATAAATGAGGCGGCGCAGATATGGGAGCGTTTTCGCTTTGACCGCACAGCTTTTTATATGCAGCTTGAAAAGCTTGAGCGTGATAATGTGCACTTTGATGCCATCGGTATGCAGATGCATATTTTTGTCCCCCGCGAAAAAGAAATGGAAGAAAGGGGAGCTTTCAGATACGATCCGCTTGTGGCTTATGATGTTATGGATACCTTTGGCGAGTTTGGCAAGCCCCTTCATATTTCCGAAGTAACGGTGCCCACCTATTGCGGCGGTGCCGAGGATGACGATGTTCAGGCAGAGCTTTTGGATATGCTTTACCGCATGTGGTTTTCGCATAAGTCAGTTGAGGGTATTGCTTATTGGAATCTGGTGGACGGTTATGCCCACGGTGCACCCATAGGTGATATGACAGCGGGCGAAAACACCTACGGTGGAGGTCTTTTGAATTTTGATATGAGCGAAAAGCCTGCTTTTAAGGTGATAAAAAAGCTTATAAAAGAAGAATGGACAACAAATATCTCCGACAGCAGCGATGAGGGCGGCATGGCGGATTTCCGCGGATTCAAGGGATATTACGACGTGGAATTTTTTGCCGACGGCAAGCGTTATACCGCAAAAGTTCATCTTGGCGGCAATTCAAACACCCCTTGCGAAATAAAGGCAGAATAACATATAACTTACGGCACGGCAAAATATCGGCAATTACAAGACAGTTTACAGGCACAGCAGTTTGATCTGCTGTGCCTGTTTTTGCATAATTATCCTTGGTGTGAAAACAGTAACGGAGCGTTTTATGCCTCACGAAAAAACTGCGTTTTTTACGAAAAACGTAGTATTTTCAAGGAGGAGCCCATAAAGCCTCCCTCTTTGAGGGAGGTGGGTTTTTCGAAGAAAAACTCGGAAGGAGTTGTGAAAAATCTTTTCACCGCTGTTTATCACGGAAATGTCAGCTAAACCCTTTTCTCCCAAGGGGGTATCGCCCCCCTTGGGTAACCCACTCGTTACTTTTTTCTTATATAACAAAAAAGTAACCAAAAAAGAACCTTACTTTTTGCGAAGTTCATGCGGCAAATATAACCTTTTTGGCGCATGTTGGCATGGCGCATTTTTTACAGCAGGTTTATGTGTGCCTTTTCCGCAGCTGCGTGCAGATTTATTGTACCAAACTTTTACCGATATCAAAAAATGTGTTGGGGTATAAACGGCAACCGATATGACGTGGGGGAGTCTTTTTGCCTTCCCCTTGAGGAGAAGGGGGACCGCGACAGCGGTGGATGAGGTGTAGCTGCGGCAGCAGCGTTTTATAAACAAACCCTTTTGCAAACGGTAAATAATAACGGTCACTGCGTGACCTACACCTCATCAGTCACCTGCGGTGACAGCTTCCCCTCATAAAAACTTCGTTTTTAGGGGAAGCCTTAATAGCCTCCCTCTGACGAGGGAGGTGGATTTTGCGAAGCAAAAGACGGAGGGAGAGATGGGTGTACACACTTGTTTATTTGCAATCAAGCAAAAAACGTTCCTCACCCAAGGGGTTATCGCCCCCCTTGGGAAACCCACTCGTTACTTTTTTCTTATATAACAAAAAAGTAACCAAAAAAGAACCTTGCTTTTTGCGAAGTTCATGCGGTAAACATAACCTTTACGGCGCACGCCGGCATAACGCCTTTTTACGGCAGATTTACATGTGCCTTTTCCGCAACTGCGTGCGGATTTATTGTACCAACTTTTTACCGATATCAAAAAATGTGTTGGGG
>JAZSGA010000060.1:0-6619 GCA_045532495.1 Eubacteriales bacterium
GGTAAAGCTTGTTTCAACAACTGTTACGGAAGAGTCAAGGTTTGCCTTGAACTGATCGTAGATACCCTTGGAGTAAGCTTCGTCGGACTTGTAAACAGCGCCGATAGTCTGACCTGCATAGTTTGCGTTAACAAATTCAGCAGCAACCTTACCCTGGTTACCGTCAGCAAAACACATCTGATAACCGTTAGAGTTTTCAGGAATCTTATCGCCGGAAGCAGAAGGGGTAAGGAAAAATACGTTATCGTCTGCGGAAAGGTTCTTGAATTCAAGACCGGGCTGAGTTGTAACGGTACCGAGAGAAAGCTGCATACCACCTTCATAGAGAGAAGAGTAGTTTGTAGAGATCTTTGCGGGATCGTTCATATCGTCGGTGGAAACCAGCTTGAACATTACACCGTTAAGGCCGCCTGCTGCGTTGATTTCGTCAACAGCGATCTGAGCAGCGTTAACAACTG
This sequence comes from Eubacteriales bacterium, assembly GCA_045532495.1. GTDB lineage: Bacteria > Bacillota > Clostridia > Oscillospirales > CAG-382 > UMGS1052. Next base: position 459 of record JAZSGA010000060.1, read on the forward strand.
CCTGACCGTACATAGCCGCACCGCCTGTAAGGGGGCCGGACACACCGATAACATATTCTGTGTTGTTTTCTGCGTAGTTAACTTTTTCGCCGCAGCCTGCAAACATGCCAAGGCAAAGAACACACGCAAGAGTAAGTGCCAATACTTTTGTGAGTTTCATGGTAAAAACCTCCATAAATTTTTATAGGATTAGTATACCGCTTTTTCATGCTAAAGTCAATATTTTGAATGATATTTTTTTAACTTAATCCGTATTTTTCACCCAAAATTCACTTTTTTCAATAAAAATCAGGCGAAAATGTTATTTATAAAGCTTTATAACAGCGCATTTGTTTGCTTCTACCGAAAAATCCATGCCGGATTTGCCAATGGCGCAAACTGCATTTCCGTACACATCGCAGCATGATTTGTATTCTCTTTCGGTTTTAACCGTACCGTCTGATTTTTTATCGGAACTGTTTATAAGTATCATTATATCGGCATCCTGCAAACTGTCGGTTTTTATATAGCTTACTTTTACATCCGCAGCCGAGCATATATTTTTATCAACCCCGGCCTCATCGGAAATCTTCATCACTATTTTTTTGGCATCGATGCTGGCGTTGGCAATATCCTTGCTGACAATATCATCGCTGACAAGAGTTTTGCTTGAATAACACAGACCGAGATTCACGCCCGATATTATTGCAGTTCCTTTTCCAAAGCTGTTTTTAACAACGGCAGGTGTACCGTCGCTATAGCTGTAAAGAGCCTTTCCGGTAACGTTCCTGAAGGTTTCCATGTGTCGGTTGCCATTAAGAGTATACTCTGCATCCCCATCGGTAAGCTTAATGCTGTCACACAGAGTAATATCGTCCTCCTGCGCTCCGAACATATCAATTGTGTCATAGCCCGGCACAAAGAAGGAAAGTGCCATGGTATCATCATACGCACCGAAGAACGGATCGGATATCACCGTACCGCCGTTTTGTACATACTTTTTGAGTTTTTCCACAAAAGCAGGCGACAATGCATATGGCGACGGAAGTACGATAAGCTTGTATTTTTCAAGATTATCGGCAAACTCCTCGTGGAGAATATCGGTAATGATATTTTCTTCCCAGAACATTTTGTAGTAGCCCGTAAGGGAATCCACGGAAAACTTGTTGTCGATCTTATCATTTGCGCTCCATGCGGCAATGGTGGATCTTACGCTGAATACCAATGCCACCTGTGCTTCACTTTGCTTGCCGCCCTTGAAAATATCGGCGTTTTCCTGAAGCATATTGCACAGTTTTGAAGCACGCAATGAAAGGTTTGTGGGATCACCGTTATAATCCACCATGGAAAATCCGCCGAATTCTGTTCCAAAACGTTCTTTGCGGTACTGCCAGTAAAGAAGTCCCGTTGCGCCGTGGCGTATGGATTCCAGCGAGAATTTATCAAAGGTGTCGTCATCCACCCTGCCTTTTATATTGAGTCCCGTTCCCACAAGACCTGCGGTCAGCTCGGATTGCCAGTATTCCTTTCCGCCAGCGGCACAGCGTGTGGAATCGCAGCCGAGTCCCAGCGAAGGACAATCTGCCGCCGTATTCGGAAATGCACTGTAACCCCATTTATCAAATATCTTTGCGTTTTTCCAGTCATCAAAAGCCATGCCGCCAAGCTGAGGACATGTGGTCATGCCGCCGCCCCACGCATGCGCAATAACAGGCTTTGTGTCATTTGCCTTTATTATATCCGTTCTGAAAGCAATTTCCTCGGCAACGTTATCCATGGTAAACAAACGCCAGTCGGTATAATCGGAGTATGACGAAAACCATCTGGGCGGACGAACCTCATCAAAGGACGAATAAAACATTCCCCACGCTTTGTTAAGTTCCGCAATATCGTGGTATTTGTTTTCAAGCCAAACCTGAAATTTTGCCACGGATGCATCGCAGTAGCAGAACACGCCGCAGGGTGTTTTTTTGAGATCAACCCACTGGTGGGGCTCGTTCATGGGTTCGTAAAATGCCACATTGGCGTAATTTTTGGTATGGGATACTACTTTTTCAATAAACCCTTGTTCCATATCACGCACCTCGGCGTTATCAAAGCAAAGTCCGGGCCATCCGCCGCCGGGGGTGTTTGGTCTTACAGCAGGCTCAAACGGCAGCGCATCCTCGTTAACATAAAAATACTTTGAGTATTTTTTCACCGCCCATGCGGGGCATGCGTGCAAGTGAAACAGTATGCCCACATCAATATCATTTTTGCGTGCTATGGAAAGGAATGTATCTATGTAATCGTAATCTATTTCACCCTCAGCCTTTTCAAGGGTATTCCACAAAAACCACGCTCTTACGGTATTAAAACCGTAGCTCCTGATATTGTAAAGATCCTTTTCCCACTGATCGCGTGCAGGCGTTGCACCGCGCAGATACTGTGTTCCGAAAACAAACATTATTATGCTCCTTTTGTTTTTATTTACAATAATAATTATAATTATATTTTCCCCCATGTGCTTGCCAAAAACAAAGAAAAATCATGCATATTTTAAGGTTGATATTATATTTGTGCTGTGATATAATAATTAAAACAGATATTTACAGCAAAAAGGAGCTGACTTAATGTCCACCAAAAGCCGCCTTGTAAAAAGCAATCTGGAAAACCGCAACATCTTTGCGGAAGAAAAACATCTCTGCAACAATTGCTCGGTACACTATCACGACTTTTACGAAATGGATATAATTGCCGATGGCGTAGGATATACTGTTTTCAACGGAAAAATCTACGATATAAAACCCGGTACCGTATCTTTTTCCACACCCGAAGATTTCCACGAATACATAACAGATTCGACCGTGCATTTTTTTACTGTTCAGTTCACCTTTGATGCCGTGGGTACAAAGATAATGGAAACCCTTGGACGCATTACTGAAAACGTGATCTATCTTGACAGCGACGAGCTTTCCGATGTAAAAGCTTTACTTGATCTGCTTATCAAACGTGCCGGCAATGCCGATTATTCGTCAAAGCTGCTGGAATGTATTGTACATGCCATAAAGCCAAAGCTTGAAGTGAATACGACAAAACGCCAAAAAATGCCCACTCCCATACAAAAATCGCTTATATACATCCATTCAAATTTCAAAGATAACATCAAAATGAGCGAAGTGGCTTGCGCTCACGGGCTTTGTCAGAACTATTTTTCCACACTTTTCCATGAAACCGTGGGCGTGACATACAAGGATTATATCAAAAATCTGCGCCTTTCCCATGCCCGCAATCTTATACTGTACACCGATACCCCCATAACTCAGGCAGCTTTGAGCTCCGGCTACAATTCCCAGTCACAATTTAACAGAGATTTTAAAAACAGATACGGTACAAATCCCGGATATTTGAGAAATAACCCCCAAAAAACACCCGATAAAAGAGAGAATCCATGAGCAAAATAAAGAGTATGGCAACCAATATATTAAACTTTGTTTCCGATATATTTTATCCTTCCACCTGCTGTATTTGCGGCGAAGTAACAAAAAGCTTCACCGATCCCGGGAATATATCGATAAAGCTTGGAAAAAACGTATTCAGCTCCCCTTATTGCCGCAGCTGCACCGCAAGGCTTGAAAAATCCTACGGGCCGTGGATACGCAAAACCAATACCAAAAACCTAAGGGCATATTTTTTGTTTGACTATTCCGACGAAACCGTAAAACATGCCGTAAGGCATATAAAAGCCTGTGAATGTCAACGTTGCCGCATTTTCTTTGCCAATGCGGCAAAAGAATGTCTTGACAGACTTACCGCCGACGGCAGTGAGCTTACATACATTCCACGCAGCCGAAAGCTTTATGCGAAATACGGTTTTGACCAGTCCGCATGTATATTGCAGGAATATACAAAGCTTGCAAAACACAGAAATTTTATTGAAATATTTGACCGTGGAGCAGGAATATTCAATAACGCACCGCAAAAGAGTCTTAATTATAAACAACGTTTTGAAAATGCTCGAAGCTCGCTTTCGTTAAAGCCGGATTGCCGTCTGCCGCTTTCTGTTGTGGTTTTTGATGATATAATAACCACGGGCGCCACGGCAGATACTGCGGCAATGCTTTTGTATTCGAAAAAAGTGAATTCCGTAAAGCTGTTTTTCCTGGCGGAAGCACCATTAATAAAATAAGGCGACTTTTTCAAAACAAAAAATATTGCAGATAGCTGTCTTTTTGGGCAAATTACTTGAAAATGGGCACATGTTAATTTATAATGGCATTGTTAAAGCAATTTTATTACATAATCAGGAGGTAATACTATGGCACAGGTCAGATTCGGCATTATCGGTATAGGTAACATGGGCGGCAGCCACATGAGATACCTTTCCGCAGGCAAAATCGAAGGTGCGGTGCTTACAGCGGTTTGTGATAACCAGCCCGAAAAACTCGATATTGCAAAAAAATACCTTACAGAAAATCATCCCGATCTCAAGGTATCCTATTTTGAGGATTACAAAGATCTTATGACATCCGGCGAAGTGGATGCAATTCTCATTGCAACTCCCCACTATCTGCACCCCACCATCGGCATTGAAGGCTTCAAGCACAACCTTCATGTGCTTTCCGAAAAGCCCATCGGTGTTTATACAAAGCAGGTACTGGAGCTTTACGAAGCTGCAAAAAAATCCGACAGAGTATTCGGTATCATGTACAACCAGCGTACAAATCCCCTTTATCAGAAGGTACGTCAGATAATCCAGAGCGGTGAGCTTGGCGAACTTAAGAGATGCGTATGGATTATCACAAACTGGTACAGAACCCAAGCATACTACAACTCCGGCGGATGGAGAGCAACCTGGAAGGGCGAAGGCGGCGGTGTTCTTACAAACCAGTGCCCCCACAACCTTGACCTTTGGCAGTGGATGTTTGGCATGCCCACAAAGGTTCGCGGTTTCTGCTACGAAGGCAAATACCACGATATCGAAGTTGAAGACGATGTAACAGCGTACGCCGAATACGCAAACGGCGCCACAGCTACATTTATAACCACCACAGGTGAAGCTCCCGGTACAAACCGTCTTGAAATTTCCGGAGACCTCGGCAAGATCGTTGTTGAAGGCGACAAGCTTCATTACACAAAGCTTGCTTCTCCCGAAAGAAAGTTCTGCTTTGAGAGCCCCAACGGTTTTGATATCCCCGAAAAAGAAGAAATCGACCTCAACATCACCCGTGACAAAAACACTCTTTACGACCACCAGGGTATCACCCTCAACTTTACAAGAGCCATTCTTTACGGTGAAGAGCTTCTTGCTCCCGGTCTTGAAGGTATAAACGGCCTGCAGATATCCAATGCCATTTACCTTTCCAGCTGGCTTGATAAAACCATCGAGCTTCCTGTTGACCCCGAACTTTACTTTGCTGAGCTTTCCAAAAAGATCGAAAACTCCAAATACGAAAAGAAGGATGTTAAGGAAACAGTTGCCGATCTTTCCGGCACATACAATTCCTGATAATTGAAACAGTTTTCCCCGTCGGCGCACCCGGCGGGGAATTTTTTGTCAGTATCACAATTACGGTACATCATAACCGCAAAAACTTTGTTGACACCGAGCGCCTCTTATGCTATACTTTAAGAAAAAACAGACAGGAGCATGAAACAATATGAAATACTCCTTATTCCGCCGCATATTTGCGGTAATTTTATCAATACTTATTCTTACAGCCTTTGCCGTTCCGAATTTCAAAGTAAATGCACAGGAAACCTGCGTTTACGTAAGCCCTGCGGGCAATGACAGCGGCAACGGAACAAAAAGCTCCCCTTATGCCACCCTTGCTGCCGCCTTTTCCAAGCTTTCCGGAGGCGGAACAGTGGTTATAATGGGCGCACTTTCAAGCGATGTGACCATACTTAATGCCTCAGTAACAGCAAAATGCAAAAACACCAAACGCATTACCGTAACGGGAAAAGATCCCGAAACGGGGGCTGTATATGCAGGGGCATCCTTACCGCTGAATTCGCCGCGGCTCTACGGAGAAATGAAGCTGGAGCATATTAACATCGCCCCCACCAGAAACCATGCTTTTTTCAACACCTACGGCAACAAGCTGATTTTCGGTGAAGGTATAACAAAATCGAATTTTGATCTTTACATTCACGGCGGTTCTTACGGGAACACCACCGTGGCATATTCGGATATTGAAATA
>JAZSGA010000209.1:0-1938 GCA_045532495.1 Eubacteriales bacterium
TTTTTCAATTTGTGATACGCTTTTTTGACAATGTACCATATTACCCCAAAAACTCGTCCTATAAGGCTTGTTTTTATAAAGGTCGCACTTTTTATTTTTCTGACAACAGATAAAATACAGCTGATAACTATTGCCGCTCCCGCAACCGTTGCCGCCAAAGAAATGTATCGGAACATATAAAGCGGAAACCTCTCGTGCACATACATATCACACATAACAGCACCCACTGCAACAACAGCAACCGCAGCACCGATTGCCGCCGCAAGATGCAGCTCTGTCCATATTTTATCAACCCATGAGGTTTTTATCTTACCGTCCGCAGTTTTTCCCGATACAGCGCAAAGGTATATCATGATCAGCAAAACCAGCAATGCAAGTATGAGAATGTTGAAAAAAGCCTGCCTTATGCCGCCTTCTTGGGAATACCACGCATCTTTACACTGTGCAAGATACATGGGCGCCACCGAAACACACAGAGTAATGGAATCTGTGCTGTTGAAAGAAGATATGTCATCAAGCACATAAGTATCGCTAAAGCTTGTGCAATTACTGCCAAAAAACACTCCGTTTCCGGTTCGTTCATACCAGAATGATACTTCACTTTCTTTTAGCTGCTCAAAAGTCTTGTGAGTATTGGATGCTTTCCTACCGTTGACAGAAATAAAATACTCTGCCTTTCCCACAATATGTGTTCCTTTAAGATTTTGAGAAATTTTATCCAGTACAGCTTCTGTTTTATCATCAGCCTGTGAATAAATAACATCGGTGTTTTCATCCGGTATTTTCATCACAAATATCTTAGGCTGGTTGCTTTTTTCGGTTTCGGTATTACTTTGATCGATATTTTCCCGTGCATACGGATCATCATAGTATACTGTCATGCCTGCGTTTAATGATTCTTTGGGAACACGTACAACCGTTACCGCCGAAGGATCACGCATTACAGTGACCTCAGTATTTTGCGGTTGATGTTCAGTTTCATTATTTTGTCCGTACACCTCGCTGTACGCTCCGCGCACCGCAAAATTCACATCGTAAAACAACGGATAAAACCAGGTTGCCTGGGAAAAATCCGATTCAAAATTATATACACGTTCATTTTCGGCAAAATAATCCGCCACCGCATTTATTGCTATATTCACCCCTGCGGCAAGGCAGCATATCGCAAGCAATGCGGCAACCACCTTTGTAAATGACGAATATGCTATTTTTTTCACAGCCGGCCCTCCTTTATTCCACCTTGTAGCCAATACCCCATACCACCTTAAGGTATTTGGGTTCTTTTGGATTTATTTCAATTTTTTCTCTTATATGACGCACATGTACGGCAATTGTATTATCGCATATCGCCGCCTGCTCGTTCCACACGCAAGTGTATATTTCCTCTGCCGAAAAAACCTTGCCGCGGTTGCGTGCCAACAGTTCAAGTATCTTATACTCTATGGGTGTGAGCCGCGCTTCTTCACCGTCCACCTTAACTGTTTTGCTGTGGGTATTTATGCAAAGACCGTCAATTTGTATTTCATCTGCCTGCTTTTCCATGGATCCCAGCGTAGTGTATCTGCGGAGCTGGGATTTTACCCGTGCCATAAGCTCGGACGGATTAAACGGCTTTGTAACATAATCATCCGCACCTGCCGTAAGCCCAAGTATTTTATCCGCATCCTCGGATTTTGCCGAAAGCAGTATAACGGGTATGTTTTTGCTTTTGCGCAGTTGCATAAGCGTATTTATCCCATCAAGCACAGGCATCATTATATCAAGTATCATAAGCTGAATACTGTTTTCCGACAGCACATCCAACGCTTCTATTCCGTCATATGCACAAAAAACACTGTAGCCCTCGGCTTTTAAAAAAATACTTATGCTTTCCACGATCTCTCTGTCGTCATCAACAACAAGTATGTTCATGTTTTTCACCTCCGAAAATATAATACC
>JAZSGA010000184.1:0-9844 GCA_045532495.1 Eubacteriales bacterium
ATTTCCAAGCATTTCGGAGTATCTCTGGACGCGCTGATACTGGGCAACGACAACCGCGTTGTGGAAGAAATGCAGGGCACAAAACAGATAAAGCCCCAATATGCCAACCTTCATGACTGGGAATTTTACTCATCAAATTTAATGACCGAGTATGTGCAATCCACACAGGAAGGTCTTGATATTGAAAAATACAAGGACGCCTTTTTAACTGTTTCAAGGCTGCCGAAGGATGAATGGAAAAAGAAATTCGGCGATATTCTTTTTGAAATAATAACAAACGCAGAACAAAGAAAGGATTATCCATACTCCGAGCCTTCCGACCTTGAATCCATAAAAGCGTTGCGAAAGCCCCACACCTTCAAATCCAACGTCACCGCAAGCACAGAAAGCAAGATCAGCGGCGCGTGGGTTGGCAGAATATGCGGCTGCATGCTGGGCAAGACAGTGGAAGGTATACGCACAAATGAGCTTGTTCCCTTTCTGAAAAATACCGGAAATTACCCCATGCACAGATATATCGTATCCGATGATCTTAACAAGGTAGATCTTTCCGGATTCAGATACGGTTTTGCAAACAGACAGTATGCCGATAAAATAAACGGCATGCCGGTTGATGACGATACAAACTACACCGTGCTTTATCAGGAAGTTATAGAAACCTACGGCAGGGATTTTACTCCCTTTGATGTATCACGGGCATGGCTTGAACTTCAGAAAAAAGATGCATATTGCACCGCCGAAAGAGTGGCATTTTGCAACTTTGTAAAAGGTTATGCTCCGCCTGCTTCTGCAGTATATAAAAACCCTTACCGCGAATGGATAGGTGCACAGATAAGAGCCGATTATTTCGGTTATATAAATCCCGGAAACCCCGAAATTGCAGCAGAAATGGCATGGCGTGATGCCTGTGTTTCGCACACCAAAAACGGTATTTACAGCGAAATGTTTGTCGCCGCCATGCTTGCTGTGGCTGCAGAAACAAACAACATCGAGGATATAATACTCGGCGGTCTGGCGCAGATTCCCCATACATCAAGATTGCACAGGGAAATAAGCTTTGTGCTGGACAGCTTCAAGGGCGGAGTTTGTAAAGATAAATGCTTTGAAAGCATCCACGAAAAATTTGATGAATACACAAGTCACGGCTGGTGCCACACCATATCCAATGCGATGATCGTTGCAGCTTCGTTGCTTTACGGCGGCGGTGATTACGGCAGGTCCATATGCATGGCTGTGGAAACCGGCTTTGACACCGACTGCAACGGCGCCACGGTGGGTTCGGTTTTGGGCATGGCAAACGGCATTGAAAGTGTGCCCGAATATTGGCAAAAACCCATAAACGATACCCTGCACACATCCATTTTCGGTGTGGACACCGTAAAGATCAGCGACAGAGTAAAGCTGACTCTTAAGCATATATACAGCAAATAAGCACATATAAACAAAAGGCAGCACAGGAGCGACCGCACCTGTGCTGCTTTGCTTTTTATAACGTAAATTATTCTGCCTTTTCGTTTATATAAATGGTGTGAGTAAACTTTTGAGTTATATCATTAAAGCTGTACACCGATATATCAACAGGAGTTTCGGTATTTTTAAGAGCGTATGTAACAGTAACATCGCAAGATTCGCCGGGTGCCACCTTTACATCCGCACTGTCGCCCAAAGCTTCTTCCGAGCTTTCGGAAACGGGAACTATTGTGGAAAATATATCATCGTTTGCCTGCTTCATGTCATATATAAAAGACCATCCGAAAGCTGCAGGCTTTTTACCTGTATTTTTAAAAGTATAGTGCACCGCAATGGTATCCTGGCCGTATTTATCTTTTACAATATCAAAGCTCTTGTAGCTTATTTCGTATCCGTCGATAGTAAAATCAACGGGTGCATTTTTTTCTGCGGTTTCGGTTTCGGTATTTGTTTTTACGGCATCGTTTCCGCAGGAAACAAGCAAAACTGCCATAATTACGGCTATTGCACAAACAACAAATCTTTTAATTTTCATAATTTCCTCCGATCAAGTAATCATATTCCCATAACAGAATCCACGGGCAAAGATACCACCATTCCCTTGGCGTTGGTATTCATACCGCATTTTTCGCTTATGGCTGACATTATGTTTATTTTATTTGCGTGATCCGCAAGTATTAAAACCATCTCTTTTTCTTCACGCAGGCTGAATCCCCAGAAGCTTATGGCATCCTCGTCCTCAATACTGCGGCTGTGAACTATGGTTCCGCCGCCGGCACCTGCTGCTTTTGCAGCATCCATAACATCTCCTGCAAATCCACGGTCAACTATTGCAGCCACCAGTGAATATTTTTTATCCGTCACCACAGTTTCACCCTTTCCGTTTTCGGTAGTTATGTTTTTTTCTTTGGTTTTGTTCATCATATCAAGCACAATATTGCTGGCACCGGTTATCGGCACAGTAAAAGCAATGCCGCTGTTTACGGCATCCAACCGCAACTGTGTATGGAGCGTGCCGATCATTGTACTTGCAAATTCTTCGGGAAGCATGCTTATAAGCAGGCATTTATCCACGCTTCCAAAGCCAAGGGTATCCATTATATCGCTGGAAGCGGTGCCCTGGGCATTGAGTCTGTACTGTATCGGTACATCAAGCTTCAAAAACAGCTCTGCCGCTTTTTCGGCAAGCTTTGTTGTGGCGATAAGCACAAGCATGCGGTAAGATGAATACGGTTTGTTTGTACTCATAATGTAATCGCCTCCTCAAGATCAACGATGTTATCGCTGGCGGCTGTAAGACCGGGATGAAGCACGGCAGCTTTGCTGAGTTTATCGGCCTTGATTCTGTAAACAAGTCCCATTATCTGAATGGCAATAAGAGGAGTAAGTGCAACAAGCGCAACAACTCCAAAAGCATCCCGCATAAGATCTCCGCCCACAGCCTGGCATGTACCTATGCTGAGCGGAAGCAAAAATGTGGATGTCATGGGACCGCTGGCAACTCCACCGGAGTCAAAGGCAATACCGACAAATATCTTTGGAACAAACAGCGACATTACAAGAGCAATAACATAACCCGGTATTATTATCCAGTAAATAGGTATGCTCAAAAGAACACGCAACATTGCAAGACCTATACTTATGGCAACGCCCACCGACATGCATCGGTTCATGGCTTTTACGGACACAGCACCGTCGGTAACGCTTTCCACCTGATGGTTAAGAACCTGAATGGCAGGCTCGGCTTTTACAATGTAATAACCAATAAGCATGCCCAGCGGAACTATTACCCAATTCTGCGAAATGGATGCTATTTCCTCACCCAAAAATGCACCCACGGGAGCAAAGCCCACGTTTACTCCGCAAAGGAAAAGTACGAGCCCGATATATGTGTAGATCATACCTACAATTATGCGCTTTATCTGCCTTTTGTAATAGCGGTGAGTAACAATCTGGAAAAGCACAAACACCGCCATAATTGGCAAAAGCGATATAAGTACCTCTGCCCCGAATTCGGGAAGCTCTTTTGCAAACACCTTTACAACATCGCGGGTGGTTGTAACATTGGCAACACCGCCAAGCGAATATTCTGTTTGAGTAGGTTTGTAAAAACAGCCGAGTATAAGCACTGCAAGGATGGGGCCAACACTTGAAAGTGCAACAAGACCGAAGCTGTCGCTTGATGAATCCTTGTCGCTTCGAACAGAAGCAAGTCCCACACCCACAGCCATTATAAAGGGAACGGTCATGGGGCCTGTGGTTACTCCGCCCGAGTCAAAGGCAACCGCCAGAAATTCCGAGGGAACAAGAAAAGATGCTCCGATAAGTGCAATATACAGTACAATAAGCAATTTTGAAAGGCTTATGGCAAATTTGATACGTAAAATTGCCACCGCCAAAAAAATGCCCACGCCTATGGCAACCGTAAGAATAAGTACAAGATTTGGTATCGACGGCACCTGTTCCGCCAACACCTGAAGATCGGGTTCGGAAATGGTGATTATAACCCCCATCACAAAACCTATAAACGCAACCACAAATACGCTTTTGGTTTTGGATATCTGCACGCCGATGCCTTCACCTATTGGTGTCATTGCCATTTCGGCGCCAAGCTGGAAAAAACCCATACCAAGAATCAGCATTATGGCACCTGCAAGGAACATTACCATTGTGCCAAGCTCCATGGGTACAAGGAATATGCTGACAAACAGCACTATACCCGTAATGGGCAAAACTGCCGCAAGCGATTCCATGGTTTTTTCTCTCAATTTTGGATTCAAGCAACCACCTTCACTCACCAATAATTTAAAACATGCATACATATTTATTATATCATATTTTACAGTTTATTGCAAGATGCAAAAACCGTTGTTTTATGCATTTTTCGGCCTTTAACAAAAAAATATCCGACACATCCAGCGATGCATCGGATATATGTTTTTTGCGAATCAGAATCTGCCACTTCTGCCGGAATGGCTTCTTCCCGAAGAAGAAATATGCCTTCCGCTTCCGCCGGAGCTTCCGTTGTTTGTATTGCGTCTTACTTTGGTAATGTTTCTGTACAGAAAACGGTCGGTGCTTTTGGTAAGCTTCATGCTTCCCGATCTCATATAACTGCTTGCCGCCGCTTGCATACGCACGCTTTTAAGCTGTGATTTAAGACACGAAACCACAATGAATGATATTATGATGCCTGCTATCAAAGAAAAAACGGCAATTTCTCCGTTTGAAGCCACAGCTGTAACAACAGTGTCACCGCGGACTTCGGGGTAGTAAAAATCGTTATAATCATACCGGTTTTCAAACTCATCATAATCATACGATACTTCCGGCTTATTGGAATAATAATAGGAAATGCAATGTTCGGCAACATCGGAAAAAACTCTAAATGCCGTGTAATAATCGCCGGCGGAAAGATACGGAAGCATTTCATCTTCGATCGTATCGTATGCGGAGCCGTTGAAAATATATTCCGCCTCGCCAACGGCAGACATGGCATATTCTCGCTTGTTGTCGCTTATTACAAGCACAACACCGCTTTCAACGGCAAAGTCATAATCCAGCAAATCATCGGCATAGCTTTGCGAAGTTTTGCCGTCAAAATCCGAAGCTGTTACAAAGCAAACCTCTATTCCGTAAGCGGAATATATCTGCGCATAAAGGATTTCAAGATTTTCTTCCTGCTCATCGGTAAGCAAATGCTCGCCGTCGATAACTCTGCTTTCTGTAGCACATACCTGCGTTAAAAGGCAGGTTGTAAAAACATAAACGGAGACGATAAATGCAATTATTCTTTTTTTCATAACATCACCGCCTTACATAAGCAAATACTTACCCACGGCAAAAATAACAGCCGTGCATGCGGCAGCAACGCCAAAAAACCAACGCCAGTATGCCGCCTTATCCATCGGCAAATCCCCGACAAATTTTCCCGTCTGACCGTTCATGGCAAAGGTGTAAGTTTTGCCCTGCCATACGGTGTTGAGCAGCCACACCGGGTATAGCGCATACTTTGCTTTGCCGTTATTTATGCGTATGTTGCTGTTTTCGGGCACAACGGAGGTGTATCCCATAACAGTGGATGCAAAGGCTTGCTCGGTGCTTTTTCTTACACGCTGATTTATTCTGTCAATACATTGGGATGCTGTTACATCGTACTTATCTGCAAAATATCCCGAAAGATATGCCGTGGCAAAATCCACCGCTTCGTCAAAATTATACGGCTCTATGGATTCCATAATGTCATCCGCCATCTTTTGCGAACCGTCCACCGGAATGTGCTCAAAGGCAATGTCGCCTGCGCGGACAATGGAATAATGGCTTGTTTCGGTATAGTTGTATCTGCTGTCGCTCCAGTGGCGCACTTTTGTGCCGCGGTACTGCAGATCGGCATCCACATCGCTGTCAAATATCCAAAACGGCACATATATGCCTTTTATTTCTTCAATGCGGTTTTGGTTTTTAAAGCTTTTGGGCAAAAGCACTTTGCCCGAAAGGTGCTTTTGAAGCCCCTCCTTTGCGGCTTTTTTGTCAAGTTTGAAGGGTATTACGTAATCGGGACGCAGCTGCCCCGAAAACCTGTCCATCATTATAACGGGATTTCCGCAATAGGGGCAGGAGGTTGCCGATGTGGTGGCATCGGTTATTATCTCGCCGGCACAGGTGTTGCACACATAACTGCGAAGATTTTCCGCTTCCTCTCCGCTCCATTCGTTTGACGATTCCGTTTGCCATTCACCTTCAACGGTGTCGGCATTTTTAAGTCGTTCATCATGATCTTTAAGAGCTTCGACATCAAATTCCGATCCGCAATAAGGGCACTTCATGTTTTGAGATGCCGAGTCAAACTCTATACCGCCATCGCAATTGGGACATTTATATTCATGCAATTCAGACAATCTGCGAACCTCCCCGTAAACTGTATTGCGTTTTAAATATATGTTCATCCGCACAAGGAAAAACTACTCTTGTGCATATATTATACAACAATTTTTTGCCTTTGTCGATATATTTTTTATAAATGCTAAGCATCACCCTTGGCAAAATATTAACAATCTGTATCATTTTTAATATTGCAGATGAAAAAAACAAATTTATACTTGAAAAATGCCTTTGTTTAGGTTATAATTAAAATGGATTAGGATTTTGGGCAATATTGATATTTGGCCCAATTATTCTACTAAAAACGTAATTTAACCACAGGAGGAAATAAAATGACAACCAACAAGCACGTTCTCACCTGGATCGATGAAATGGCTGCTCTTACCTGTCCCGACAAGATCGTTTGGATCGACGGTTCCGAAGCTCAGACAGAAGCTTTGAGAGCAGAAGCTGTTTCCACAGGTGAAATGATCAAACTCAACCAGGAAAAGCTCCCCGGCTGCTACCTTCACAGAACAGCCGTAAACGACGTTGCACGTGTTGAAAACAGAACCTTCATCTGCACCAAGAAGAAGGAAGATGTGGGTGCAACAAACAACTGGATGGAATCCGGCGAATGTTACGAAAAGCTTTCCAAGCTTTACCGTGGCTCCATGAAGGGCAGAACCATGTATGTTATCCCCTATTCCATGGGCGTTGTGGGTTCTTCCTTCTCCAAGATCGGTATTGAACTTACCGACTCTATCTACGTTGTTCTCAACATGCTTATCATGACCCGCGCAGGCAAGGAAGTTATTGACAACCTCGGCGACAGCGCAGATTTTATCAAGGGTCTCCATGCAAGAGCAGACATCGATGAAGAAAACCGTTACATCTGCCACTTCCCCGAAGATAACACCATCTGGTCCGTTAACTCCGGCTACGGCGGAAACGTTCTTCTCGGCAAAAAGTGCTTTGCTCTCCGTATTGCTTCCTACCTCGGAAGAAAAGAAGGCTGGATGGCTGAACATATGCTCATTTTGGGCGTTGAGTTCCCCAACGGCGAAATCAAGTACATCGCAGCTGCGTTCCCCTCTGCTTGCGGTAAAACCAACCTCGCAATGCTCATTCCTCCGGAAATCTACCGTCAGAAGGGCTATAAGGTTTGGTGCGTAGGCGATGACATCGCATGGATCCGTGTTGGTAAGGATGGCAGACTTTGGGCTGTTAACCCCGAAAACGGTTTCTTCGGCGTTGCTCCCGGTACAAGCGAAAAATCCAACCCCAACGCTCTTGCTACCACAAGAAGCAACACCATCTTCACAAACGTTGTTCATAACCTCGATGACAACACAGTTTGGTGGGAAGGTCTCGATAAGAATCCTCCTCACAATGCTATGGACTGGAAGGGCAACAAGTGGGATTGCACAAAGTACGACAAGAACGACAAGAGCACCTGCGGCGCTCATCCCAACTCCCGCTTTACTGCACCTGCTATCCAGTGCCCCTGCATTTCTTCCGAATTCAACAGCCTCGAAGGCGTTCCGCTTGACGCTATCGTATTCGGCGGCAGACGTGCAAAAACAGCTCCCCTTGTTTACCAGTCCAGAAACTGGCAGCACGGTACATTTGTTGGTTCTATCATGGCTTCCGAAACCACAGCTGCTGCTGCAGGCGCTGTTGGCGTTGTAAGACGTGACCCCATGGCTATGCTTCCCTTCTGCGGATATGACATGGGCGAATACTTTGCTCACTGGCTCTCCATGGGCAAAAAGATCACCAACGCTCCCAAGATATTCCACGTTAACTGGTTCAGAACCGACGATGAAGGCAACTTTATCTGGCCCGGCTTCGGTGATAACCTCAGAGTTCTTCTCTGGATCCTTGCTCGTTGCAACAACCAGGTTGACGCTGTTGAAACAGCCATCGGTTATGTGCCCAAGGCTGAAGATATCAACATCGAAGGTCTTGATATTTCTATCGATACCATCCGCGAACTTCTCTCCGTTGACAAGGCTCACTGGATCGAAGACCTCGACAGCATCAAGGCGTTCTACGCAAAGATCGGCGATACTATCCCCGCCGAACTCAAAGAAGAACTTGCTATCCTTGAAGCAAACCTTACAAAGTAATTTTGTAACAATACCGCCACGGCGGAACACAAAAGGCAGAAACTTTTACGTTTCTGCCTTTTTTTAATTTGCAACGCATAACATAATTGTATAATCAAATTCCCACAAGAAGACAAATGATGCACCACATATTTAAGAATATTAAATCAGCCCCCACAATCGGGGGGGCTGTGGCATTGTATAGGAGCTTGGTGTTACATATTGCTTATGCTTCCACTTGTTGTTTTTACTACAATCTTGTGAGTTCCAAGAGCTCTTCTGTAAGCATACACCTGAACTCTTGCCTGATTACTGTATGTGGCATATGTGTATTCGTAGCCGGGATTAAGATGCTTTCTGTAAATACCGTTAATATAAACAAGAACAGCGACAGAGCCGTTATTGACAATAGTCACCTTATCTGTACCGATTTTGGTAAATGTGCACTTTTTGTCCACCATTTCGTATGATGCGTTTGGGGCGGATGCTTTGGTGGTTGATACAGCCGCCGATGCGTTGATTCCGAATGTTGTTAACAGTGATATAACAAGAATCACGCAGACAAGCGCCTTAATTTTTTTCATTAATACTCCTCCTTATTTTAACCGATATACAATGCCATGCATAAATATCCCAAATCGGGATATTTATATTATACCAGTTTGGTATAATTATGTCAATAGTTTTTTTGCAGGAGGAATATATGCGGCTAAAAGAATTACGAAAAAAACGCGGCATTTCTCAATTAAAGCTTGCTTTGGATTTAAACATGAATCAAAATAGTATTAGCAGATATGAAAACGAAGAACGCGAAGCCGATTATTCCACTTTGATAAAACTCGCAGAATATTTCGATGTTTCTGTGGATTATTTACTTGAAAGAACCAACAATCCGGAAATGAACAAATAGCACCCCTTATATGCACAAGGGGTGCTGCTTTTTTAAATTATCGCTTCAGATAACATCAAATACACGCACATAATCCACCACAAACGTATCTCCCGCCTTTGCCGCAGCATGGGCATCAACCTTGCTTTTTAACAGCCACAACACTCATCTGTGTTCCCGAAAAGCCTCCCGAAGCACGGTGAGAAAAGAATATGCTGTTTCCGTCACCATCCGACGCACAGCAGGTACAAAGTTCGCATACAGATATGTTTTCGGGTTTTACACCCTCGTTTTCAAGAAACATTCTGTTAAGCGCAGGCAGCGATACACGGTATTTGTTCTCCCCTCCGGAAATGTATTTTTTCGGGAAACACCTTTCAACCTCGTTTAAAGAGATTCCGCTTTGCGATGCCGCATATACTGCCGCATCCCAAACCTTGTCATCCACCTCATAACAGCATTCGTGTATGCAGGGGCCTATGGCAGCAATAATCTCAACTTCGCCAAAATACTG
>JAZSGA010000210.1:0-14019 GCA_045532495.1 Eubacteriales bacterium
AAACGCAATGGCAACAAGACAGTACATGAGCGGGGTAAAAACAACAGCCGCCGCCAGGATGGAAAAAGGCGAAAGCAGATACATGCCGCCAAAGTCCGATAAAATCGCAAGACTGCTGAATCCCGATGCGTAAAAGGATGTATTAAGCGGTCTGCGCAGTATAATATCTGTTTTGCTGCTGTAAAACGAACTGTTATAATTTGCACACAAAACGCCCATCATGCACACAAAGGACAAAAACGTGCTGTAATCGTAAATGCAAAAAGGGGTTGCGGCAGAAATTATACAGAAGGCAATACCTAAAGAAGAATACCCGTCATCGTTTTTGCGGAACACATCGGATATTGAAAGGTAAGCACTCATTATACATGCACGCAGTATGGAGCCTCCGCACCCTGTAATAATTGCAATCAGCGTGAGAAAGCATAGCAATATGCCCGATTTTACAAATGAGTTTTTTATACGCCTGATAAAAATGTTAAGAAAACCGCAGGCAATAACAACATGCATGCCCGAAATGCACAGAAACGGAGTAAGTCCTGCTTTCGAAAAAGCGTTGTAGCTGTATGCGGAAAACCTTGTTTTGTCACCTGTCAGCAACGCTATGGCATACGGAAAAGTGTCTGTTTTTCCCACATGCGGCATGACGGTTATAAGCTTGTCGTAAACGTAAAAATAGTACTTTTGTGCAAAGGTCTGCTCGTGTTTTGCAGGTCTGCCGTGCGTAGTATACTCAAGCACGTCTGCCGTAACAAAATACCCGTTTGCCATAAAGTAATTTTTGGCATTACCCACCGGATTCTGCACGTTGCTTCCGATAATAGGAATAAGCCTTGCATTAAATGATATTTTATCGTAATAATCGGGTGCACAAGAATCCGTATCTGCCGAAAAAACAACTTTAAGTCCGTTATACGGCTCACCTTCAAGCTTTACATATGCGGTAAAGCGTTCTGTCTTTTCTGATACATCCAGCACCGTTGCATTGTAGGTGCGGTAAGTATCAAAGTTTATGCCCGAAAGAATTTTCTGTTTTACATATGTATACACGTGAGCGTGCATAATTATAATTGCACAAAGCATCAAAACCGCAAAAGCGCGCATTTGCCTCATAAATATGGCTGTCAATGCAAACACGGCAGCTGCTGATGATATAACAACTGCAGGTAGCAGCAGGTTGTTTGCTGCCGTAAATACAGAGAAAATAAAAAGTGCGGCAAACAGTATTGCCGGACGTTTAAGTGACAATACTATTCACCGCCCTTGGTGTGAAATTGATATTTTGCTGTTATAACAGCGATGATAAATCGGTAAGGGGTGTATCCTCGTTGGTTTTGTTGTAGCTGATCTTCACTGTGGGAGTAAAGCCGAGTATTTTTGCAAGAGCATTGGTTATAATTGCATTTTTGTCGGGTTTTGAAAGCATCATGGGAGCAATGGGGTTTATAAGCTCCAGCTCACACACATTGTTATCCGAAATATACGCTCTGCCGCCTTCAAGCATGGAAGCCGCCATTTTATCCATGGTTTCGGTTTCCTCCACAAATTCCGCATAGGATGCCATGGGTTTCCGGTTGGCAGATGCTGTTTGCGTTGCCGCAGAGGGCATTACAAGCGGCCTTGGCGAAAGCGGACGCGGTGCCACGGGTTTGGGTACAGCCGGTTTTTGAGGTGCCTCATCGGTGTAAGGGCCGTCAAATGGTACATCGTCATCTCCAAACTGCGGAGGGGCTTCGTCATACGCAGGCTCAGCGGTTGAAGCCGTATTTTCCACGGGTGCGGGTGGTTCTGCCTGCGGTGCGGCTTTTGCAACTGCAGCACCGGTAATAAGTCCTGCGGAAACCGAGTTGATCTTTGCCTCAAGGGCGGCTATGCGTGTAAGCAGAGTAGTCGCATCCTGGGCAAGGCGTTCTTCACACATTTTAAGTATGCCGGTTTCTATTATTGTCCTGCGTGAAAACACCGCGCGTGAAAGGCGGTTTTGCATATCCTCGCAGATGTCCGAACAAAACAGAATTTTTTCATCTGTAAGCTTTGATGCAAAGCTTTTGATGGTTTCAATATCCGAGCCCGTTGCATCGATAAGCTTTTCGGGCTGTTTTACATATTTTGCAATAAGCACATCCCTTAAGCTGTCGGAAAGCTCGGAGCAAAGAACAGAAAGATCCTTGCTGTTATCGTACGCCTGGGATATTATTTCAAGCGCACGGCAGGCATCTTTGGCGCAAATTGCATCCAGCAAAGAAAATACCACGCTTCTGCCCACAACACCAAGTCGCTCGGAGGCTTCCGCCTCGTCCACCTCATGATCGCTCATAATAAAAAGCTCCAGCATAGATAAAGCATCACGCATGGCACCTGCGGCAAGCTTGGATATAAGCATAAGCGCCGCATCGGTGATCTTTATTCCTTCATCGTCCGCAATAAGACGCAGACGCTCGCATATCTTTTCGGCGGTAATGCGATGAAAATCAAACCGCTTACAGCGTGAAAGGATGGTGGCGGGGATTTTGCGCAGCTCCGTGGTGGCAAGTATAAACAAAGCATGTTCGGGGGGCTCTTCCAATGTTTTGAGCAGTGCGTTGAAAGCACCGTCGGAAAGCATGTGAACCTCGTCTATGATGTAAACACGCCGCTTCATTTCGGATGGCGGATAAACCACGGTATCACGCAGATCACGGATGTTGTCCACACCGTTGTGGCTGGCGGCATCAATTTCGTAAATATCAAGGGTGCTTTCGGCGGCTTTACAGCAGGAACATTCACCGCAGGGATCTCCGTTTTGCGGATTTTCACAGCTTACTGCCTTTGAAAGTATTTTTGCGCATGTTGTTTTACCTGTTCCGCGGGAGCCGCAGAACAGGTAAGCGTGGGAAACACTTCCCGACATTATTTCATTTTTTAAAACACTTGTGATATGCTCCTGACCGATGACGTCCGAAAATACCGACGGACGCCATTTGCGGTACAGAGCTTTGTAGCCTGACATAATTATATAATTCTTTCTGCTTTAAAGCTGCAGGTTTTAAGTGCCACAACGGATTTATCACGGCACTTGTAACCAAAGGGAAGCTGAATGTTGCCTGTAAGGCCTGCGGGACATTCGATGGAAACATCCACATCCGAGCCGTTTCTTGCCCATTTAACGGAAAGCTTGCCGCAAGCGGTTTCAACGTAACCTTCGGCATTATCCAGCGCTTCGATGAATTTGGGTGCTATAACAACACGCTTTGCGTTGTCTTCGGTGGGGTTGATGTTTATGCCAAGGATAACCTTGAGATACCATGCGGATATGTGGCCCCAGAAATGGTGGTTGAGGGATGAACCTTCTTGAGTTTCGGGGAAGAAGTTTTCCCAAAGCGTGGTGGCGCCGCGTGCTATCCAGTTACCGTAGGAGGGGTAATCGGGACGGGTTATCATTCTGTATGCAAGATCTGCATCGCCGAAATCGGAAAGAACGTAGAAAATATAACGAGCACCGTAGAAGCCGGTATCCATGTGATCTTCACGCATTTCGATAAATTCAAGCAGACGTGTGTATGCTTCGGATTTTTCCGCAGGCTCAAAAACACCAAGGGCAAGGGCGATTGCCTGACCTGACTGACAAGCACCGAGAACTGTCATAGTGTTGAAGTCGATAAGGTGTGCACGGATTGCCTCGCGGGTTTCAAAATAAAGATTTTCGGCAAATTCCGCCTGGTTTGTAAGACCGATGGCACGGAACATAACCGCCGCTTTGCGTGCGGAATCCATGGTGGCAACGGTGTCGGTAAATTCCAAGGGACAATCGTAATCGTGGGCAACCTTGCCAACGGGGCACCAGTCGCCAAGACCTATGGCGATAAGGCCGCGGTCATCACGCTTTTTGGAAATGTAATCAAGATAACGCATCATGTTTGTTGCGTTTTCGGAAATAAGCTCGGTTTTGCCGCGGAGCAGGTAAACATAATAGGGCAGGTTGAAAAGTACGCTGTCCCAAATAGGACCGTTACCCCACGCAAAACCCCATCCGTCATCGGGGCCTGCGGTGGGAACTATTCCGGGAAGAGCACCTGCACAGTTCTGATGGCTGCGGATGTTTAAAAGCCAGTCTTTGTAACTGGGTTCAACATCAAGCTTCAGCACCATATGCTCTGCCGAAACGGAAGCATCGCCTGTCCAGCCGTTCTTTTCTCTGTGAGGACAGTCGGTGGGGAAGTAGTAGAAGTTGGAATAATCGGAACGCAATGACGCTTCCCACAGCTTGTTGGTGGTTTCGTCGGAACATTTGAAATCTGCACGCACAGCAAGAGAAGAACTTGCTGTGAGGAAGGTTAAAAGATCGGGCGTTGCCTGTTCCTTTGTAATGCCAAGAACCCAGCAATAACGGAAACCGTGGTATGTGAAATCGGGAATGAAAATTTCTTCCTCGCCGCCGCGGCAGATGTAAATATCACGCATTGCGTAGCCGTCGGGATAGAAGTGCAGATTTGTGGTGTAGGGCTTGCCGTTTAAAAAGCTCTTGTGCTCTACAAACTGTATAACAACACGCTGTCCCTTTGTGCCCTTGATTTTGAGCTTTATAATACCTGCGTTGTTTTGACCGAAATCGTAAAGGTAACCGGGGGCTTTGTCGTCCTCGGAGGAATCGTAAAAGGGAATTGTGTTGGGTTCAACGTCGTTTCGCTTGTCGTAACGGTCAAGATAAATGTTTTCCTCGATTGCAACGGGCTTGAGTTCTTCTTTTATAACGATGGGCTGTGCACCGCAAAGTGTAAACTGACCTCTGGGTGTTTCGGCAGGGATGGCGTTTGTCCATGCACTGTCGTCAAAATCGGGAAGATTCCAGCCGGGAATTTCAAGGTTTGCATCGTAATGAACACCGCAGCGGATATCATCAAACAAAATGGGCGAAGGATGTGTAACCACGGAAGTATCCGCTTCGGTAAGCACACCGTCAATTTCAATGGCAAATGCAAGTTTGGGAGCGGAACGGTTAACGCCGTCGCCAAGATCCCATACACTGCCGCCCACACAGTTTTGCATACCGTTGCCCAGCATAAATCCAAAGGTGTTTTTGCCTGCGGTAAGATAAGGGGTGATATCGTAGTTGTCAAAGAAAACAACCTTATCGCTGTTGGAAATATATGGAGCAATAAGACCTTTTGTAATGTCCTTGCCGTTTACAAAAAGCTTGTAAAAGCCAAGGCCGCAAATGGTTATTTCTGCCTTTTCGGGCTTTTTTTCAAGCTCCATGTTTTTGCGAAGATAAGGTGCGTTTACAATCTTGGAATATGTGGCATACTCCCAGAAATTTGTTGCTGAAATAAACTTTTTGGATAACAGCATTTTTTGTCCCTCCCGAAAATCGTTTTAAATAAAACCGATTAATTATTATAGGATAATTACTAAATCAATTATAAAATATCTTTGTTGATATGTCAATATATTTCGTTGTTAATCGTGGGCATCATACCAGGTTTTTCCGCAGGCTATAGAAACCTCCAGCGGCACGGGAAAATCGTTACCCATGCAGGTTTCCATCTCATGCTTCAATATGCTGCAAACCTTGTCGGTATCGTCCTTGTTACATTCGATGATTAACTCATCGTGTACCTGAAGTATCAGCTTTGCACAAAGCCCCGATGCTTCAAGAGCTTTTTCGGTGTGTATCATGGCAAGCTTGATGATATCTGCGGCTGTACCCTGGATGGGCGAGTTCATGGCAACACGTTTGCCAAACGCCTGCATCACCTTGTTTTTTGCCGAAAGTTCGGGGATGTATCTGCGTCTGCCGAACAGAGTGGAAACATAGCCGTTTTTCTGCGCAAATTCTATTTGAGCATCGAGATATTCGCGTATGCCGGGGTATTTGCCAAAGTATCTTTCAATATATTCGCCTGCTTTTTTGCGTGTTGTGCCAATATCACCTGCCAGCGAAAAATCGGAAATGCCGTAAACAATACCAAAGTTTACAGCCTTTGCACTTTTGCGCATTTCGGGGGTAACTTCGTTTACCGGAACGCCAAAAACCTGCGATGCTGTCATGGTGTGAATATCCGTTCCATTACGGAAGGTTTCGCACATTGTGGAATCCCCCGAAAGAGCCGCAAGTATGCGAAGCTCGATCTGAGAGTAGTCGGCATCCACCAGCATTTTACCGTCCGATGCAACAAAGAACTTTCGCAGTTCTCTGCCTTCTGCCTGCTTTATGGGAATATTCTGCAGATTGGGTTCCACGGAGGAAAGGCGGCCTGTCATGGTAAGAGCCTGACGGAATGTGGTGTGTACCCTGGGGTATTCATCGGAGCACACTTTTAAAAGCCCTTCAACATAGGTGGATTTGAGCTTTGCCACGGTGCGGTAATCAAGTATTTCGTTGATTATGGGATGGTAAGGGCGAAGTTTTTCAAGAGTTTCCGCGTCGGTGGAAAAACCGCTTTTTGTTTTTTTGAAGGTGGGAAGCTCAAGCTTTGTGTAAAGCACATCTCCAAGCTGTTTTGGCGAATTGATGTTGAATTCGCAGCCTGCAAGAGCATATATATTTTCCACACGTTTTGCTATTCGGGCATCCAGCACATCACCGTAATCCGATATGCCTTTGCGGTCAAGCAAAAAACCCTCATGCTCGGTGTTGGCAAGGGTTTTTGCCAGGGGAAGCTCTATATCGTAGTATATAAAATTAAGGTTTGATGCTTCTATCTGTTTTTCAAGGCGCTGTTTTTCGGGTTTTAAAAGGGTGGTGCACAAAAGCTTTTTCTGTTTGCTGTCGGAAACATCAAAACCTATGGTGCTTTTGCCTGCAAGGAGATCTTCTATGCCGTTTTTGGCAGACGGCGAAACCACGTAATCCGCAAGCATTACATCAAAAACCGTGCATTTATATTCCATGCCCCGTTCAAGTAAAAGCCTGTACAGTTCCTTGGAATCGTAAACTATGGCGTTTACACCGTCGGCTGTAAGGGTTTTTAAATTATTGTCGGTAAGGGGGCAAACATATATTTTGTCGGCACATACATATGCTGTGTTTTCGGCTGCATCGGGGTAAAAGGCAATTTCTCCAGAAAGCACGGGCAATATGTCTGTTTCAGTGTAATCCGTAAAGCTTTCGGATGCCGCATCGCTGCCATCGCTGTCAAAAAGCGACGGTGCATCGGGGGTGGGTGCCGGTGCATCTTCAAGCCCCAGACGCTTTATGATACTGCGAAGCTCAAATTCCGATAAAAGTGCATAAAGATTTTGTCTGTCTGTGCCGTTGTATTTAAGGTCATTAAAAGATAACGGCAACGGTACATCACGGTATATTTCCGCAAGAAAACGGCTGGTATATGCCATTTCCTTGTCCTTTTCAAGCTTTGCCTTTATGCCGGCGGAAAGCGAAGAATCCGCATAACCCTCGTAAAGCTTATCCAGGTTTCCGAATTCCGAAATGAGTTTTACTGCGGTTTTTTCACCTATTCCCGCCACACCCGGAATGTTGTCCGAGGTATCGCCCATAAGTGATTTAAGGTCGATAAGCTGCGAAGGTGTAAGACCTCCGTAGGTTTCGGCTATTTTTTGTCTGTCGTAAAGAACAGTATCGGTGTTTGTGCAAAGCAAAACATAGGTTTTATTGCCCACAAGCTGGAACGAATCACGGTCGCCGGTCATAACATAGCAATCGTAGTCTGTTTCGGTATCGGTTTCGGCACATTTTGATGCGCTGCCAAGTATATCGTCCGCCTCATAGCCTTCCAGCGACAGCACATGGAGTCCCAGATGCCGTGCGGCACGTTTTGCACCGTCAAGCTGCGCGGCAAGCTCTTCGGGCATGCCTTTACGGTTTGCTTTGTAAAAATCGCATTTTTCATGACGGAACGTGGGTGCACGCAGGTCAAAGGCAATGGCGGCAGCATCGGGCGATAAGGTTTCCAGCGGCTTAAGGATCATGTTTATAAATCCGTAAATTGCGTTGGTGGGCCTGCCGTCACGGGTTGTCATGGGGCGCACGCCGTAAAAGGCGCGGTTGAGTATGCTGTTGCCGTCTATAATAAGAAGCTTTTTTCTTTCGGTTGCAGACATATTTGTTCTCCCGTATAATAAATTGTGAATAAAAGTGCAGATGTTAAAAAACGGGGAAACCGCTATGGGTTTCCCCTTATTTAAAATGTTATTTTATTTTGATGCCCAAATCATCCAGTGCTTTTTCGTCTACGGGCGCAGGACACATTGTCATAAGCTCTGATGCGTTTTGAACCTTGGGGAAGGCAATTACGTCACGCAGGCTTTCGCATCCGAACAACTGCATGCAAAGTCTGTCAAGACCTATGCCCATGCCGCCGTGCGGAGGTGCACCGTATTTGAACGCATCAAGCAGGAAGCCGAATTTTTCGTAAGCCTGCTCGTTGGTAAAGCCAAGCAGGTTGAACATTCTGTTCTGAAGCTCGGGATTGGTTATACGGATAGAACCGCTGGAAAGCTCAATGCCGTTGAGAACAAGGTCGTATGCCTTGGCACGCACGGAAGCTTTGTCGGTTTCAAGGTAATCAAGACATTCATCAAGCGGAGATGTGAAAGGATGGTGCATTGCATCCCAGTTGCCTGTTTCTTCGTTGTATTCGAAGAAGGGGAACTCGGTGATCCACAAAAGACCAATGCCTTTCTTTTCAACGCCGATCTTCTGGGCGGTCTCAATACGCAGCGAACCCAGCTGGGAAAGAACCTTGTTGGTGTTTGTATCGGCAATGATAAGAATAACGTCGCCTTCCTTTGCATCTGCCTTTGCAATTATTGCGTTCATTTCGTCTTCGGTCATGAACTTTGCAAAGGATGAGGCAATTCCATCGGGAGTCATTCTGATCCACGCAAGGCCTTTTGCGCCTATTCCCTTGGCAAACTCGGTAAGCTTGTCAACTTCCTTGCGGGTAAGGATGGAAACAGCGTTTTGCGCCTTTATGGCACGTACCGAACCGCCACCGGAAACAGCCCCTGCAAATACGCCGAAGCCGCAATCCTTAACGATGTCGGAAAGATCAAAAATCTCCATGCCAAAACGAACATCCGGCTTATCGGAGCCGTAACGTTCCATGGCTTCTTTGTATGTCAGTCTGGGGAGAGGGAGTTTTATATCCACATCGAGAATTTCCTTGAATACACGCTTCATGTAGCCTTCGCCTATGGCAAGAACATCTTCCATTTCCACAAAGGACATTTCAAGGTCGATCTGTGTAAATTCAGGCTGACGGTCGGCACGCAGGTCCTCATCGCGGAAGCAGCGTGCTATCTGCATGTAACGGTCAAATCCTGCCACCATGGAAAGCTGCTTGTAAAGCTGAGGCGACTGGGGAAGTGCGTAGAAGGAGCCGGGATGAACACGGCTGGGCACAAGGTAGTCACGTGCACCTTCGGGGGTGGAACGTATAAGCATGGGGGTTTCTATTTCAATAAAGCCGTTTTCGTCAAAGTAATCACGGGTAACCTTTGTAACCTTGTGGCGCATAAGAATGTTCTTTGCAAGATCGGGGCGGCGCAGGTCAAGGTAACGATGCTTAAGACGGAGCTCCTCGTTGCAGTTGGAGTTTTCGACTATTTCAAAGGGAGGTGTCTGGCTTTCGCCAAGCACTTTGAGCTCTGTAACAAAAATTTCAACCGCACCCGTGGGAATGTTGGCGTTTTTGCTGGAGCGCTCACGTACTGTACCCACAGCACCGAGAACAAATTCGCTGCGTGCTGCAAAAGCTTTTTCGTGGATGTCCTTTTCGGTGGTGTCGTCAAAAGCAAGCTGAACAATGCCTGTTCTGTCACGCAGATCGATGAATATAAGGCTGCCCAGGTCACGCTGCTTCTGTACCCAACCCATAACGCATACCTGTCTGCCAATATCTTTTTCGGTAAGGGTACCGCAATAGTCGGTACGTTTCATGTTGCCTAAAAATTCTGCCATTTTATAATAACCTTTACCTTTCGTATAATTTATTCTTTAATGCCTGAAATATCGGAAATGGAAATGTTGCGCTTTTCACCGTTGCGCAGGTTTTTAAGCTCGCAGGTGCCGTTTTCTATTTCGTTGTCGCCAAGCACCACGGCATAAGTGGCACCGATCTTGTCTGCATATTTCATCTGTGCCTTAAGCGAGCGTCCCGTGATATCACATTCTGCAGGTACGCCTTCCGCACGGAGCTTGTGTACCAGAGAAATCGCTGTTATTTCGGCGTTTTTGCCCATGGGTGCAATGTAAATAAGCGGCTTTTCGTTTTCAGGGAGAGCGTCACCGTTGTTTTCAGCGTTTTTCTTCATGGCAAGCACCAAGCGTGTAATGCCAAGACCAAAACCGATTCCGCAAAGGTCGGGACCGTCCAGCTCTTTAACAAGACCGTCATATCTTCCGCCGCCGCAAACTGTGCTTTGGGCACCGATGTCATCGGATATAAATTCAAATACAGTGCGTGTGTAGTAATCAAGTCCGCGTACGATGCGTGGGTTTACAGAGTATTCAATGCCCATTGCCTCAAGCGAAGCTTTGAGTTCTTCGAAGTGATTGTCGCACTCCTCGCAGAGATGCTCCACGGTTTTTGGAGCATTGTCGCACAAAGCGCCGCAAATGGGGCTCTTGCAGTCAAGTATGCGCAGAGGATTGGTTTTTAATCTTTCACGGCAGGTGTCGCAAAGCTCTTCCTCGTGTGCCGAAAAATATTCGATAAGTGCGGCATGGTAGTTGGGACGGCAATTGGGACAGCCTATGGAGTTTATGTTAAGTCTTGCATTTACTCCCAGCTTTTTGAACACCATATCCGCAACGGAAATAACAGTTGCATCGGCAGATGCCTTGTGGGTACCGAACATTTCGATGCCGAACTGGTAAAATTCGCGGCTTCTGCCAGCCTGGGGCTTTTCATAGCGGAAAAAGTTTGTAAAATAGTAAAGCTTAAGGGGCATGGGCTCGTTGAAAAGGCCGTTTTCAATAACGCTTCTTACAACGCATGCGGTACCTTCGGGACGCAGACAAAGCTCATTGCCGTCGCGATCGTCCATGGTAAACATTTCTTTCTGAACGATGTCGGTGGTGCCGCCAACGCCTCTTTTGAAAAGGGAAGACTGTTCAAAGGTGGGGAATTTTATTTCGGAAAAGCCGTATTTTGCCGTAACCTCACGCACGGTATCTTCGATTTTGTGCCAAAGCGGAATTTCGGAAGGCAGAATATCAAGCGTTCCTTTCGGTTTTTGTATCATCGGGCAAAGTGTTCCTTTCTGTAGGGGTTATATATCGGTCTTGCCGAATTCAAGAATATCGGCAATACGCTTGCATGCAAATCCGTCGCCGTAGGGGTTGGATGCATGGCTCATTTTTTCGTAGCTTTCTTTGTTTTCAAGCAGTTCCTTAAAGCTGGAGTATATCACTTCTTCATCGGTGCCCACAAGCTTAAGCGTGCCTGCGGCAATGCCTTCGGGGCGCTCTGTTGTATCACGCATAACAAGCACGGGTTTGCCAAGGGAAGGAGCTTCTTCCTGAATTCCGCCGCTGTCGGTGAGTATCATATAGCTGTGAGCTAAGAAGTTGTGAAAATCAAGCACCTCAAGGGGCTCAATAATGCGTATTCTGTCACATCCCGAAAGCTCTGCGTTTGCAGCCTCACGAACAACGGGGTTCATGTGGATGGGATAGATGGCTTTTACATCGGGATGCTCGTCCATAACTCTGCGTATGGCACGGAACATGTTGTGCATGGGCTCGCCAAGGTTTTCGCGGCGGTGAGCCGTTATCATAATAAGGCGGCTGCCCTTTGCCCATTCGAGTTCGGGATGAGTGTAATCATCACGCACCGTGGTTTTAAGGGCATCTATGGCTGTGTTGCCGGTGATGTAAATATCATCGGGGTTTTTGCCTTCTTTGAGCAGATTGTTCTGCGAAAGCTCTGTGGGAGAAAAATGATATTTTGCAACGATTCCCACAGCCTGGCGGTTAAATTCTTCGGGATAAGGGGAATATATGTTGTATGTACGCAGACCTGCTTCAACATGGCCAACGGGTACGTTCATGTAAAAACACGCCAATGCTGTGACAAAAGTGGTGGATGTATCGCCGTGCACCAGCACAACATCGGGTTTTTCCTGTTCAAGCACGGAGCGGATCCTGTCAAGAATGTTGATGGTAACGTCAAACAGAGTTTGCTTGTCCTTCATGATGGAAAGGTCGTAATCGGGAGTTACACCAAAAGCATCAAGCACCTGATCAAGCATCTGACGGTGCTGACCGGTAACGCAAACAACCGTGTCAAGATTTTTGCGGGATTTGAGCTCATTTACCAAAGGGCACATTTTAATAGCTTCGGGACGTGTGCCGAAAACAAGCATGATTTTCTTCATTATTAATACTTCCTTGCTGTTTATTTTTGTGCAGAATGGGCACAATTATTCCTTTAATAATATATAATACCAAAAAATGCCGCATTTTGCAAGCATTATTTGTAAATCCGCTAAAATAATTCCGGGTGTTGACACATACATTTTGTCATATGCTTGAAAAAAGCATTTATTTATGTTAAAATAAGGTTTAATATCGCACGGAGGATACAAATGACAAAATTCAATTTTGCAAATGATATATCGGAAAAGGAAAAAGTTGCCATATCGCAAAACGGAATAAAGGTATATAGCCTGAAAAGCCCCGGCCTGCACAGCTTTTGTCTGTGTGTGTATGCACGGGCAGGTGTTATGTACGAAGATAAAAAACATAACGGCATTTCGCACTTTGTGGAGCATGTGGTTTTCAGAAATATAAATGCACTCATGGGTGGCAGCCTTTACGATACCCTGGATAAATTCGGACTCACCTTCACAGCTGCAACATATAAGGAATTTATGCAGTTCTGTATTTCGGGAGAAAGCTCACGGCTCGAAGATGCGGCACAAATAATAACAATGCTGTTCTGCGAGCTGTCGGATAAGCTTGCAAACGGAGATTTTGAACTTGAAAAAGATCGTATCCGTGCCGAAATTCGTGAGTACGATGAAAAGGCGTCGCTTGATTATGCTGTCAAAAAACAGGTGTGGCAGGATACCCCTGCCTCCTGCCTTATAACAGGTACTCTGGGCAGCGTTTCAAAAATCACATTGAATAAATGCGAAGCTGAACGCAAGCGTGTTTTTTCGCAGGATAACTTTTTTCTGTATCTCACGGGCAATTTTGACGATGATGATCCGGCCGCCATTTGCAGGCAGATCGAAAAATACAGCTTTTCTCATCCGCAGAACCGTGATAATATCTGTGTTCTGCCTGAGGCGTGGATGAACAGAAGCGGGGAGGTAATAACAAAGGATTCGGCTTATTACATGGTGGAAATGTGCTTTGATATGGATACCGAAAGGTTTTCCAAGGCTCAGCGGAGCTTGTTCTATGATATGATGTTTGCTGGGGAAAACTGCAGGTTCTTCCGTGAGCTTTCCGAAAACCGTGGGTATATCTACAGCTACGATGCCAAAATAGAAGAATATAAAAACGCAGGAAATATCAGCATATCTTATGAGGTGGGTTATAAAAACCTGTATGACAGCATAACTGTAGCCGTGGAGCTTTTCAATGGGCTTAAAATAAATGCGAAAGGACTGTCACGGGCAAAGGTCTACTATACCGATAACGCATGCCTTGGTCTTGATAACGCCGAGGAGCTTAACTGGAACATGGCTTATGAAAATTATATCCTCGATGAAAAACTCGGAAGTATCGCCGCACGTGCTGCAAGATATTCGCATGTC
Source organism: Eubacteriales bacterium (assembly GCA_045532495.1). Taxonomy (GTDB): domain Bacteria; phylum Bacillota; class Clostridia; order Oscillospirales; family CAG-382; genus UMGS1052. The sequence continues at coordinate 13,711 of JAZSGA010000210.1, forward strand.
TGCGAGGAGGATGTGATGCTTCTGGCGCAAAATGTGTTTGTTACCAAAAACCTTGTTGTGGGTATAAAGGGCAGAAAAAAGAAAATAGATACTGCAAAAATCAACGGTATTTTATCAGCACTGGATGTTAAATCTTAAATGCATAGTCAAACTGCACAAAAAGCGAGAAAAAAGATGTACAAAACGCCCACAAAGTGCTGATTGATAAAAAATATGCGAAAAAAATGAAAAAAATGCTTGACAAAGTTGAGTTAATGTGGTATTCTAATAAAGCTGACCGCGAGGCGGGAAGCACCGGACTTTGAAAAT
>JAZSGA010000156.1:0-4854 GCA_045532495.1 Eubacteriales bacterium
GTATATTTTCTCTTTTTCCGCCAAAACTAATTGCATCAAAATAAAAAAGGAATTGGTGCAATGATAGAACAGGATACCGTAAAACTGCTGCGCGAGTGCGATGCAGGTGTAAAAATGGGCATTTCGTCCATAAACGAAGTAATAGATTATGTGGATGACGGAAATTTCAGGCGCTGCCTTGAGGATTGCAAAAATCAGCACAAAAAGCTGGACGGCGAAATAAACGGCATGCTTGAAAGATACGGCGATGCCGGAAAAGAGCCTGCCGCCGTGGCAAAGGGAATGTCGTGGCTCAAAACCAACGTAATGCTGGCGGCAAACGATTCCGACAGCACCGTTGCCGACCTTATGACCGACGGCTGTAACATGGGCGTAAAATCGCTCAATAAGTATATGAACAAGTACAAAGCTGCCGATGAAGCTTCAAAGGATATTGCCAAAAGGCTGGTTAACCTTGAAGAAAAGCTGGCGGTGGATATACGCACTTATCTTTGATATTACTAAAAAATGCGGGGATTGAAAAATCCCCGTTTTTATGTTATTATTGGTATTAACGAAAAACATAAAAGGAGGGAAAAGCATTGAAAAAATACTATCTCGAAAAACTGTATCAGCTGTTGGCTCTGGAATATAACTGCAGCCCCGAGGATTTTAAAAGCTCCGAAAATATCATAACCGAGTCGGCAAAGAAAAACGGCGCACGCAATTACAGCCCCGAAAAGCCGTTTTTTCACATGGTAACCCTGGGCGGCAACGCTGTTATTACTGCGGATACCTGTCTGCACAGATTTTTTGAAGGATACATAAAAGACAAGGCGGGACCGTGGCTTTTTGAGCGCGAAAAACAGCAATGCATAAATGATGTTCTTGGCGATTACGGCTATACCCTTACGGATACCTTTCATATGTTTTTGCCGAAAGCTGATGTTGCGCCGCAAAATAATTATGCCGTAAAATGGTTTTACGGCAAGGATATACACAAATTCTACGGTGATGAACGTTTTCCCAATGCAATATTGAAGGAGTTTGATCCGCAAAGGCCCGATAAGATGGTTGTGTGTGCATACGATGGCGAAAATATAATGGGCATGGCAGGCTGCTCTGAGGATGCACCCGGCTGGATGCAGATAGGCATTGATGTTATGCCGCAATACCGTTCAATGGGTGTGGGCACATATCTTGTTACCCTTTTAAAAAACAAAATAACCGAAATGGGGGATGTGCCTTTTTACGGCACAAGCCTTTCCAACTACCATTCCTGGAACATAGCCATAAATTCAGGGTTTTATCCGGCATGGGTGGAGCTGGGATCTAAAAAAATATAAAGACATTTCGTGGGGACTGATAAATCAGTCCCCATAGTTTATATAAGTGTATATAGCGGTATTTGAGGTTTGCACAGAAATGTAATTGTTTATTTTTTGACAAATACATGGCGGATTTTTGCTGTTTTTTTGGTGGTTTTGGCGGTAAGTCATTGACTTTTCCTGCCAAAGTGATATAATTAATATGAGTAAATTTGGAAATAAATCAAATTGTTTAACCAAGTAACAGTTTTACGAAAGGATAAATAGGCTTATGAACATTATAGTATGTGTAAAGCAGGTTCCCGGCACAAACAAGGTGGCGGTGGATCCTGTTACGGGTGTGCTTATCCGCGACGGTGTTGACAGCAAGATCAATCCGTATGACCTTTTTGCATTGGAGGAGGGCTTTGCCCTTGCCGAAAAAACAGGCGGATGCGTAAAGACTCTTTCCATGGGTCCCCCTCAGGCAAAAGAGGCTCTTAAAGAAACATTGTGGATGGGTGCCTGCGAAAGTGCACTTTTGTCCGATAGAAAATTCGGCGGTGCCGATGTGGCGGCAACAAGCTGTGCGCTGGCACTTGGTGTTGAAAAACTTGGAGCTTATGATCTTATCATCTGCGGCAAGCAGACCACCGACGGAGATACGGCTCAGGTTGGCCCCGAGCTTGCACAGCGTCTTGGCATTGAGCACATTGCCAATGTTATGGAAATAATTGATTGCGACGGCGAATATATTACCGTGCTGGCGGATCTTGATACCGTGCATCAGACAGCAAAAATAAAGCTGCCCTGCCTTATAACAATAGAAAAGGATGCCAACACCCCCCGACTTCCCTCATACAACCGCAAAAAAGCCATGGATCCCGATGAGCTTATAAAAGTTTATTCCGTGGCGGATATTCCCGGTGCAGACGAAAACCTTCTCGGTCTTAAAGGCTCGCCCACACAGGTTGAACGTATTTTCCCGCCGGAAAAGAACTCCGGTCAGGAAATTTTAAACGGTACCGACAGCGAATTGGCGGATAAACTTTATAATCTGCTCAAAGACCGTAAATTTGTATAAGGAGGTTTTAAAAAATGGGACTTGTAATACATAACGAAAAAATAACCCCCGAAGTTGCCGCACAGCTTCAGGATATATGCCCCTTTGGTGCGTTGGATTATGCTGATGGCAAACTTTCGGTAAATGCGGCATGCAAAAGCTGCAAGCTTTGCGTTAAAAAAGGTCCTGCAGGCGCTATGACCTGGGAGGACGAAGAAAAAAAGACAGTAGATAAATCCGCATGGAACGGCGTTGCTGTATTCTGCGAAATAGTAGGCGGGCAAGTGCATCCCGTTACCCTTGAGCTTCTTGGCAAGGCAAGGGAGCTTGCCGATGTTATAGGTCATGCCGTATACGGCATTGTTATAGGCTGTGGTGTAAAGGAATCAGCCCGTGAGCTTTTGCATTACGGTGCGGACAAAATATTTGTTTACGATGATGCGGTTTTTGAAGATTTCACCATCACCCCTTATTCCGAGGCTTTTTATAACTTTATAGAGCAAATAAAGCCCTCAAGTATTCTTGTTGGTGCAACAAACCTCGGCAGATCCCTTGCTCCCCGTGTTGCCGCACGCTGCGGCGCAGGTCTTACTGCGGATTGCACCATCTTGAAAATGAAAGAAAACACCGACCTTGTGCAGATCCGTCCTGCTTTTGGCGGAAATATCATGGCACAGATCGTGACCCCCAACGCACGTCCCCAGTTCTGTACCGTGCGTTACAAGATTTTTTCTGCTCCCGAGCGCTCCGAAACCGCAAAGGGTGAGCTTGTGGAAATGGCAGTTACCTCCGACATGAAAAAGAGCGGCACACAGATTCTTGCCACAAAGCAAAAGCCTAAGGAAATTGACATTTCCGAAGCAGAGATTGTTGTTGCCTGTGGCAGAGGTTTCCAGAAGGAAGCCGATATTGCCATGGCGCGTGAGCTGGCGGATCTTTTGGGCGCACAGCTTGCAGGCACACGTCCGCTGGTTGAAGCAGGATGGATATCTCCCAAACAGCAGATAGGTCTTTCCGGCAGAACAGTAAAACCCAAGCTTATAATATGCCTTGGCATTTCCGGCTCGGTTCAGTTTGCCGCCGGTATGAAGGGCAGTGATTATATAATCGCAGTAAACAATAACCCCGAAGCGTCAATTTTTGATGTGGCGCACATAGGCATTGTCGGAAACCTTTATGAAATAGTTCCCATGCTTACAGAAAAAATAAAGGGAGGCAAAGCGTGAATATGTACAATAAAGTAACAGAAAAAGATATACAGGCACTTGTTGCCGCCACAGCTTCCGACCGTGTGCTTTGCGGCGAAGCTATAAGCGAGGATTACAGCCACGATGAGCTCGGCGGCATTTCCAACATGCCCGAGGTGCTTGTAAAAGCAACCTCCACCGAAGAAGTTGCGGCAGTTATGAAATATGCAAGCGAAAACAAGATCCCCGTTGTTGTACGCGGCAGCGGTACAGGCCTTGTGGGTGCGGCGGTTGCACTTTGCGGCGGCATAATGCTTGAAACCACCGCCATGAACAAAATCCTTGAACTTGACGAAGAAAATCTTACCGTAACCGTGCAGCCGGGCGTGCTGCTTATGGAGCTTGCCGCTTTCTGTGAGGAACACGATTTTCTTTATCCCCCGGATCCCGGTGAAAAAAGTGCCACCATCGGCGGAAACATAAGCACCAATGCAGGCGGCATGCGTGCCGTTAAATACGGTGTTACCCGTGATTATGTGCGCGGACTTACAGTTGTTTTGCCCAACGGCGAAACAGTAAAGCTTGGCGGCAAGGTGGTAAAAAACAGCTCGGGCTACTCTCTTAAAGATCTTATAATAGGCTCCGAGGGTACACTTGGCGTTATAACCGAAGCTGTACTTAAGCTTGTGCCCCTGCCCAAGATCACCACATCCCTGCTTGTGCCCTTTACATCCATAAGCGATGCCATAAGCACCGTGCCGCTTCTTATAAAAAGCCGCGCTTCGCTTACCGCCATTGAATTTATGGAGCAGGGAACAATACTTTTCAGCGAAGAATACCTTGGCAAAAACTTCCCCGATAAAAAAGCTCCCGCATACCTTATACTCACCGTGGATGGCAACGATAAATCCGTTGTGGAATCTGAGATCGACAAAGTTGCCGAGCTTTGCATAAACGCAGGCGCAACAGATGCCCTTATTGTGGATACCGAAGAACGCAAAGGCTCGGTATGGTCGGCACGCGGTGCATTCCTTGAAGCAATAAAGGCTTCCACCACAGAAATGGATGAGTGCGACGTTGTTGTTCCCCGTAACAAGGTGGCTGAATTTGTGCTTTATACCCATGAGGTTTCAAAGCAGCTTGGTGTGCGTATTCCTTCCTTCGGCCATGCGGGCGACGGAAACCTGCACGTTTACGTTTGCCGTGATAATCTTGATGAAGCGGCATGGAAAAATGCACTTGATAAATCCTTTGATCTGCTTTATAAAAAAGCCCGTGAACTTTCCGGCCTTGTTTCCGGCGAGCACGGTATCGGTTA